>JBEGPL010000025.1:0-10342 GCA_041181445.1 Pseudomonadota bacterium | reverse complement strand
GAGGGGTATGCACCCCCTCCCCTTCAGGGGAGGGGGCTGCGGGACGAGAGAACCCCCTCCCCTTCAGGGGAGGGGCAGGGGGTGGGAAACCGCCGTCGGCCCCGCGAAGGCGGGGGCCGCTGGCGCAAGTCGCGTTAGCCCGCCAGCGGCCCCTGCCTTCGCAGGGGCGACGATTTACGCCAGCCCCAGCATCGCCCGTTTCTCGTCGGGCGTCAGAAAGTCGGCGTCCTTGACCTGCATCCACAGCCGCTCGCGATCCTCGGCCAGCGCGGGGACGCGGTCCATGTCGACGCGCAGCGCCGCGCCGTCGAACCAGCCGCGCAGCCCCTGGGCAATGCCGCCCAATATCTTGGCCGACAGCGGCAGCACCGTTTGCCGCCACAGCGCCCGGTTCGCCTCGCGATAGTTCGCATAGGTCGCATCGCCGGGCAGGCCGAGCAGCATCGGCGGCACCCCGAACGCGGTGGCAATTTCACGCGCGGCGGATTCTTTCAGCGCCAGGAAATCCATTTCGGCGGGCGACAGGCTGATCGCCTGCCACTTCAGCCCGCCCTCCAGCAACATCGGGCGACCGGCGTTGCGGCTGCCCTGAAACCCCTCGGCCATTTCGGCCTTCAGCCGCTCATATTGCTCGGACGACAGCGGCATCCCGCCTTCACCCGGGTCGAAGGTCAGCGCCCCCGACGGCCGCGCCGCATTGTCGAGCAGCGCGGTGTTCCACGTGCTCGCGGCATTGTGCGCCGCGACCGCGCCCGACGCCGCGCCCAGACAGCCCAGGCCATAATGATCGTCCATCGGATGCATTGTTTTCAGGTGCACGACCGCCGGTTTCCCGCCGGCATCCTCCGCCGCCAGCAGCACCGACGCCTGCCCCGCCCGATACCGATAGGCATAGGGCCAGCCGCGCGCGTCGGCCTCCACGCTCACCCGTTCGGGGCGCAGCGCGAACAGCTCGGCGGGGCGGCCTTCGCCGTCGCACAAAATCTGCACATAGGCATTGCCGTGGAGCAGCAGGTGGCTGGCCAGCGTTTCGACCAGCGACTGGCCGCCGCTGGTGTCGCCGACCAGCGCGGCAAGCGCGGGGTCGCTGGCCGACAAGGGCGCGGCCCCCGCGGCCTCCGCCACCATCCGCACCGCGCGCTGGGCAATCGGATTGGCAAGGTATGCGGCGCGCAATTGCGCCTCATAGCCGATAGGGCCGGCGCCCGCACCATAGGCCCCCGGCGCCGCGCCCAGCAGGCTGGCAAATGGACGCGTCAAAGCGGGCCGCGCAGCAGACGGCTGCGCAGCCTTTCGGCTGAATAATTTCAGGGGGGGGCGCCTGTTGGGGCGGGGGGGAGTTGGTCAGACTTTGCGACGGATGAGCAGATGAAACGCCGGTCGCGCTCTAACTAAGCCCCTCCCCTTCAGGGGAGGGGTTGGGGTGGGGCCTGTCAACGTCGCGCAAGGCCGACAAGCCCCACCCCCGACCCCTCCCCTGAAGGGGAGGGGGGATTAGGGGCAGCGCCCTATAGTCAATCATTCCATACAGCGCCGCCACCATAGGCCCCCGGCGCCGCGCCGAGCAGGCTGGCAAAAGGACGCGTCAAAGCGGGCCGCGCAGCAGACGGCTGCGCAGCCTTTCGGCTGAATAATTTCATGGGAGTTCCCCTTCGCGCTAAGTTGTCTTCTTCGGGCGATAGTCCCGCTTATCAAGGCAGGATGAATAAAGTTCGCGGCTCAGCGGGATCCAGTCGGTCTTGTTGATGCCCCGGACCTTGAATGCAGGACTCGACGGATAGGCTGACGCCATTTTAATCCATCTTCCTTGTTCGCGTGAGATCACTCGGATTTCTTCAGCGACTTCCGATAAATCCTGATCACGGCAAAACAGAAGCGCGACATCAAAATCCTGACGCAGCGCGAGCCGGATCACGTCGACCGCAATTCTGACATCAATTCCTTTCTCGTCGCCATCAAGAAAACTATGTTCACTGCCATCAGGAAGGCGAACCACCTTGTTGCGATACCGGAGTGGCCGCGTGTAAATATGCACGCCTTCTCTGCCCATCTGTGCGGCCTTTGCCGTCCAAAAATGGTTCCAGAATGCGTTGTCGGTTTTGTCCGGCACCCCAGTGTAAAATCGTGTTTGTGACAAGGTCCAGCCCTGTTCCTCACAGACTTTTGCCGCAAGTCGAGCAGGATCATAGTTCGGGAATGTATAGCCAAATGCATGCTTGGCTGAGTGAAACAGATTTTGGCCGTCAAAAAATGCTACGGCGCGGGGGTGTTCGGGTGCAATGTCCATAAATTCGAACATGACAGGAACATACAATTTTGGAAACCCAAAAATGAATAACCCCGCCGGAGGCCTTTCGGCGTGTCCGACGGGGAAGAAGTTGATCGGTAGTCATTAGGGCAGGGGCCCTGAACGTCAAGTTAAAAATTGGACAGATTGTCCAATTCCCCCCATCAAACCACCCGAACCCGCGCCCCCTCACCCCCGCGCCCGATCCCCTCGACCAGCGCGGTCACCGCCCACACCAGTGCGTCGGCGCGGTCGGGGGAGCGGCCCGGGCCGGCGTAGCCGCCGCCCACCAGCATCCCGCATAATTGATCGTCCAGCGCCGCGAACATGCCCGCATGGGCCACCCGCCCGCTTTCGTAGAGCGCCGCGACCGGTTCGGCGCGGGCGGATTTGCCGCGCCGCGCGTGGACCATCCGCACCGGCAGCGCGGGGTCGATCGTGCGCAGGGTCGCGCTCACCATGTCGCCGCCATTGTTGGCCTCGGCAATCACCCGGTCGGCCTGCCACAGATGTGCCGCCGCCGCCACCGCGCGCGCCCAGCGTTCGGGCGATGCTTTTTCGACGCTGGCGTCGGCCAGCACAAGGCACAGCCCGTCGGCGTCGATCCCGGCGACGATGATGCCGCACGCGTCGCCGGTCGCGCTCGCCGGCGGGTCGACGCCGACCACCACGCGCACCAGATTTGCTCCACCGCCGCCCCCCATCCCGCGCGCCCGCGCCGCGTCGATCATCGCGCGCGTCCACAGCGCGCCGTCGACGTCGGCGATCATGTCGCCATCGAGTTCCTGTCGCCCCAGCCGCGTTCCGCCATAAAGCCGCGTCATCGCACCAATCCATGTCGGGGCCAGATGCGCGCGGTTGGCAATCGTCGATCCCTGCGTCACTGCCGCCCCCGCTTGCGACATCAGCCGCCGCATCAGCACGCTGGCGCGCGGCGTCGTCGTCGCCGCGACGCGCGGGGCGTCACCCTGGCGCAGCGTCAGCATCAAATTGTCCCACGCCGCCATGCCGCCATGATCCCATTTGCCGACCTCGTCGGCCCACGCATGACTGTGCTGCGGCCCGCGCAGCGATTCGGGGTCGCTCGCGCCGAACAGCGCCGCTTCCGCGCCATTGGGCCAGACGAGCCGCTTCAGACTGGGTTCAAAGGTCGGGCGCAGCTCCGGCGGCGCGATCGCCAGCAATCCGCTGTCGCCCTCCACCATGATGCTGCGCGCCTCCGCCGGGTTGGCCGCGACCAGCGCAATCCGCACCGACGGATCCGCCTCGGCGAGCGAACGAACCCATTCGGCACCCGCGCGCGTTTTTCCGTAACCGCGACCCGCCATGATCAGCCAGAGCTGCCACGCGCCCTCGGGTGCGGCCTGGCTCGGCCGCCGCCAGAACGGCCAGTCATATTCGTGCGTGTCGAACCATTTGGCGGGCTTGGCCTTGAGCGCCTCGATAAGCTCGGCGACGTTCTTGTCAGCGAGCATTTCGGCCTCGCTGCGATCATCCGGTTCGCTCATGCAACGTCCACATCGCCGTCGGGCTCGTCCAGCATGTCCGGCGCGGGGTGCAGGCGCGCCTGCATTTGCATCAGCTTCGCCGTCACCCGCTCGCGCGCGGTGCCCGCCGGTTGGGCCGCCGTCACCGGCGTCGACCCGCGCACCGCCGCGCGGTGCGCCGCCAGCAACGCCATCCCCAGCCGCTGTTTCTGCGCCTGAGCGCGGATCGTCTTGTCGCTCGCCTGCCCGTTGACCCGGGTCAGCGCCTGCGCCAGCAGCTCGGCCTCCAGCCGCGCATAGCCCGCCGCCAGCGCGCGTTCCCACCCCTTGCAAAAGGCGGGTGACGCCGCGCGGCGGCGATACACCGCCGACGTCGCCACCCCCGCCGCCTTTGCCGACGCGGTCACATTGGCGCTCACGCTCAATTTTTCGAGGAACAGCTTTTCGGCGGCGGGGGTGAAGCGCACAGCGGGCGTCGTCGCCGCAATCGCAGCGTCCTTCTTTTGAAATGTCATGGCGTGGCCCTCCGGCAAAAGCGGTCGGACGGTGCGGCGCACCTGCGCCCCAACCCCGCTCGACTCACAATTTCTCAGTGTGTGACACTTGTGCCATAACAGCGTGACGATGTCAAGATGTTTTTACCAGATGGGTTTGTTTATTCTGATAATGTCAATTGTCGCCCCTGCGAAGGCAGGGGCCGCTGGCCAAGGCGCGCAACCCCTCCAGCGGCCCCTGCCTACGCAGGGGCGACGTGTTTGCTTGCAAGGCCAACGCGCTTATGTGCAACGGCGGCGCTCCACGCCCCGCGCGACCTCGTTCAGCTCAACCCGAACATCGCGCGTTCCTTGGTCGTCCATTTGGTAAAGCTGGGCCGCGCCAAAATCGCCGCGCTCCACGCCGCCAGCCGGGGATGCGCCGCCGCGTCGACCGGGCAACCGGCATATTCCAGATTGGGCAGGATCGCCGCAACCGCAATGTCGGCCAGCGTCAGCCGGTCGTCGACCAGAAAGCCGCTGGCGGGAATCGCATCGTCAAGATAGGCGAGCAGGCGCGGCAGTTCGTCGCGTTCGGCTGCATCGGCGACCGCCAGATCACCCTCGCGCTTCAGGAACTTTGGCGCGACGACGCGGTTGAAGAACATTTTCGCGCCGACGCCGCCCAGCAGCGTATCGGCAAATTCATCCCACCAGATGACCCGCCCGCGCAGCGCCGCATCGGCGGGGATCAGGTTGGGCGACGGGTGTTTCGCCTCCAGATAATGGATGATCGCCGAACTGTCGGCCAGGCCATAATCGCCGTCGACCAGCGCGGGCATTTTGCCCATGGGCGACGCCGCGCGGAACGCGGGGTCTTCGTCGCCGATGCCGACGGGCTTCAGCGTAAACTCCAGCCCCTTTTCGCCGGCATAGGCGAGCAATTTGCGCACAAAGGGCGAAACGGTCGAACCATAGATGATCATTGCCACATATCCTTGCTGATGACGGCGGCGCGTTGCGCGGGAATCGCGCGCACCGGATTGTGCCTTCTTAAAATATCCGTTGCATCATGCAACTGTTCTTTCGAAAAACCAATAGGCCGCGAGCGTGCCGATGGCATAGGTCGCCAGCCGGACCGCCGGCGCCTCGGCCCGCGCGGCGAACCGGCGCAGCGCGGCGAGCACCGCCGCCGCCGTCACAACGATTGCGACCTGCCCCGCCTCCACCCCCAGGTTGAACGTCAGCAGCGCGGTCGGCACCTCGCCTTCGGGCAGGCCAACCTCGCGCAACGCCCCGGCAAAACCAAAACCGTGGAGCAAGCCGAACAGGAATGCGACCAGCCACGGCGCGCGTTCGGACAGCCGCGGCGCGCCCGGTTGCCGCTTGGCAATCTCGACCGCCAGAAACAGGATCGACAGCGCGATCACCGCTTCAACCGGCCGCTGTGGCAGGCCGATCATGCCCAGCGTCGTGCCGATCAGGGTCAGCGAATGCGCCAGCGTGAACGCCGTCACGGCCTTGACCACGGTCGCCACCCCGCGCAGCAACAGCATGAGCGCGATGACGAACAGCAGATGGTCATAGCCGAGCAGAATATGTTCGACACCGACGCCGAAATAGGTGCGGGCCACCTGCCACCGGTCGGCGCGCGCGGCGATCAGCGCCGTCGGCTTGGCCGCGGTCAGCCGCAGCGCCTGAACCGGGCGGCCGCGCGGCGCGACGCGCACCAGCACGTCGGACGCGCTCGCGCCGAAATTGCTGATGCCGATGCTGTGTCCCGCGACCGGCGCGGTGCAGCGCACCTTGGCCGTCGTCACCATTGCCATGCCGTCGACCGCGCGTGTCGGCGTGCCGGTGATGGCGCAGCCGCGCGGCAGCAGCGGCTGGGTCGCGGGCGTCACCCCGCGCTGCATCGGCGCCCGCCACACCAATGTCCATTGCTGAGCGCCGGTCTGGGTAAAGGCGATATAGCCGGGGCGCAGTTCGTCGGCCCGCGCGGGGCTGGCCATCATGATCAGCGCCAGCAGCAGCACGGTGGCGACGCGCCTCATGGCTTGTCGATCTTTATCCGATAGGCGTCGAGCAGCAGTTGATAGGCCCGCGCCTCGCGGTCGGCGGCGGTCGCCGCACGCCAGTCATTTTCGACGCGCTGGCGCACATCGGCCAGCACCGGCGGCTTGCCCGCTGTCCGCGCCCGCACGCGGATCAGATGCAGCCCGAACCCCGATGTCACCGGCCCGGCCCATCGGCCCAGCGGGGCCTTGGCGAGCGCGGCGGCGAAACCCGCACCAAATGTCGCGTCGATCGCGCCGTCGTCGGCCGCCGCCATCGTGCGCGGCAGCGAGATCGCTTCGCCCAGCGTCTGCCAGTCGGCGCCGCGGTCGAGCGCGGCGCGCGCCGCCACGGCCGCCGCCTGTGCCCGTGCCGGGTCGGTCGCGACGAAAAATATCTGGTCGAAATCATGGCGCGCGCCGTCGGCATAGCGCGCCGGGTTCTTGGCGATCCACGCGGTCAGCGTCGTGTCGGTCGGCATGACCGCATCGACCTCTGCCCGCGCCAGAAACTCCATCTTGCCGCGCAGACGGCGGCGGATGATCGCATCGCCGTCGGCCAGCCCCAGCCGCGTCGCTTCGCGCGCATACACCTCGTCCTTGATCTCGTCGCGGATCATCGCGTCAATCTCGTCGGCGGTCGGCTGGCGCTGCCAGGTCTGGACAAATCGTTCGGCCATCCGCTGGACATCGTCGACGGCGATGATGATCGTCCGGCTGGCGGGGTCGACCGCCGTGCCGCGCCAGCCGGCAAAGGCGAACACCGCCGCGCCCGCGATCAGGAAATGGACGAGCGGCTCGCGCAGCCACCCCGAAAGCATCGCCGACAGCCGCGTCCTCATGTGCGGCGGAACGCCACGGCGGCGGCATAGCCGAGCAACAGCGAGATCGCGACCGCCGCCAGCCCATAGAAAAAGCCGTGGCGCTGGGCCGCCAGGGCGACAAAGCGTTCGAACCCGGTCTTGCGGATTTCAACGGGTTTCGACGCAACCGCGAGCACCCGCCCCTTGCTGATCAGATAGGTTTCGGCGGTATATGTGCCCACCGGCACGCGCGCGGGAACGGGGATGCGCGCGCGGTACAGAACGCCTTCGCTGATTTCGACCGCCTTGGCATTTTCATAAAAAAGCCCGTTGCGCTTGTACAGGTCGATCAACCCCGCCTCGAACCGTTCCAGCTTGTCGGGTTCGTCAAAGCCGGTCGGCGACACTTGCAGATTGCGCAGCCCCAGTTCGTAAATCGCCGCCGTGCGTTCGTCGACCAGTTGCTCGATCGGCCGCGAAGAGCCGATGGCGTAAAATCCCGGAAGCGTGCGCAGCCGGACGCTGTCGGCGTTGACCCAGATGCCCGCGACCCGCTGTTTTTCGCGCAGGATGATCGGTCGCACCGGCCCTTTCAGCACGACGACGATATCGGCGCGGTCGCTGGGCAGCCGCTGGCCGGGATAGAGGATCGCGCCGAACAACAGCAATTGCCCGCCCGAAAAACTATATTGGATGTCGATCACCCGCTGCGACACGTCGGGCACCAGCCGCGGGTCGGCGGCGCTGGCCCCATTCGCCAGCATCACCGCCGCCGCCGCGCCGATCAGTGCCGTCCGCCGCCACGTCATGACACGGTAAAGATTTCGTCGGGGCGGAAAGCCAAGCCAACCAGCATCCGCAGCGCGACGAGCCAAACAATCCCCGCCAGCGCCAGCCGCAGATATTCAGGGCGCATCCGCTGCGCAAAGCGCGCGCCAAGCTGGGCGCCGACGACGCTGCCGATCAGCAGCAGCGCGGCGAGCACGATGTCGACCGCACGCGTCGTCAAACTATGCACCATCGTCGTCGCCATGGTGGTGAACAAAATCTGGAACAGCGAGGTGCCGACGACGACCGACGTCCCCATGCCCAGAATATACAGCATCGCGGGCACCATGATGAACCCGCCGCCGACGCCCAGCAACATCGTCAATATGCCGGTGACGACCCCCAGCAGCAACGGCGCGAGCGGCGAAATATAAAGGCCCGACCGGTAAAAACGCCAGCGCATCGGCAGGTTCGCGACGATCGGATGGTGGCGCCGCGTGCGCGCGGGGACCGGCGGCCCGCCGCGCAGCGCGCGGATCGACCCCCACGCCTCGCGCCCCATGACCGTCCCGACCCAGCCGAGCAGGATGACATAGAGCAGCGCGATCACCGTATCGATCTGGCCCAGTTTTGCGAACAGGCTGAACAGCCCCGCGCCGATCACCGACCCGATCAGGCCGCCGACCACCATCACCGCGCCCATGCGCAGGTCGATGCCGTCGCGCTGGTAATGCGCCATCGCCCCCGACACGCTTGCGCCCGTCACCTGCGTCGCCGCCGCTGCCGCCGCGACCGTCGGCGGGATGCCATAAAAAATCAGCAGCGGCGTTGTCAGAAATCCGCCGCCGACGCCGAACATGCCCGACAGGAACCCGACCCCGCCGCCCAGCAGGATGATCACCAGCGCGTTCACCGACAGATTGGCGACAGGAAGGTAAAGGTCCATGGTCCCCGCTAGAGCCCGAAAAGGCAGGGCCGCCGATGGCCCCCGCCGATGCTCTATCGGATTTTACGGCGCGGGGGAATCGCCGAGCGCAGAAAAATGGCAGGGCGTCAAAAATCACCCGCCAGCGTCAGCGCCAGCCCCGACCCCGGTGCCGCGTCGCCCGCGACGCGTGCGCGCCAATCGAGCGACAGGCGGCTGTTCGGCGCATCGCGGCCGACCGGAAAGCGCAGCGATACGCGCGGGCCAATGTCGACGCGCGACGCCCCCGGCTGTGCCGCCGCCGCAACGACCGCGCCCGCGCTCAGCGGCGCGCCGCCGACGGTGGCAAAACGCCG
Organism: Pseudomonadota bacterium; assembly: GCA_041181445.1. Lineage (GTDB taxonomy): Bacteria > Pseudomonadota > Alphaproteobacteria > Sphingomonadales > Sphingomonadaceae > Sphingopyxis. The sequence goes on along the minus strand of JBEGPL010000025.1, from coordinate 1,189 downwards.
CTCGACCCCGACCGCACCATCGACAAAGGCGTCGGGGCGGCGCACCCCGACCACGCCCGCCTGGCCATAGGCATCAAGCCGGAAGCCATGCACCAGCGCGACATCGCCGACCCCGCCGACGGCATAGGCCGCAGGCGCGGTGCGCGCTTCGCCGCCCAGCGCAATCCGCTGTTCGATGTTCAGGCTGACCGGCAATTTGCGCAGCGGCCGCCAGCTGATCCCCGCCGCCGCGTCGCTCCCCCCCGTCCGGCGCGGCGGCACGGTCAGCCGAACAAAGGCGCTCACCCGGCCATCGGGGTCGAGCGTGCGCGCCAGCCGCAGCCCGGCCTGACTGCCGCCCAATGTCGCCCCGCCAATCGTCGGTCCGCCGAACGGCGCGCCGCTCGCGGGGCTGCCGCCGATGCCGTCGCCGCGCACGAAAATCCACGCCGCCAGCGACCATCGGGCCAGCGGCGTCGCGGCATCGGCGCCGCGCATCCGCAGCGGTGTTGCCGCCGGCGGCGCGGTCAGCCATGGCGCCAGCGGGGCGCCGAAATGTGTCGCCCTGTCCATCCCGCCACGCGCCATGGTCGGCGTCGGCACCAGCCCGCCCAGCATCGCCAGCCGCAGGAAATGGCGGTTCGACGCCGCCCACCCACCGCCGGTATCGGCGTCCGCCCGTTCGCCCGAGGTGATCGTCGGCGGGCGTAGCGCCGGGCCAAAGTCTGTCAGCGGCGGCGCCCGCAAACCAGATCTGCGCGCCGCCGCCGCTTCGCCCGCCGCCGCGCCCGCCGATGCCGCGATGCGCCGCGACGGCGCTGCGGACCATGGCCGCGCAGGGACGTTCAGCACGGGCACGGTCAGCCCGGGCACGGTCAGCCCCGGCGGCACCGTCGCCCCCGCTGCCTCCTGTCGCATTTCCGCCGCAACGATCAAGCTGCGCAGCGTCACCCAGCCGACCAGCACCAGCATCAAGAAACGGATCGGCCGCGCCTGCCACAACAGCGGCAGCATCGCGGGCGCGGCGTTGGGCGCGCGCGCGCTCAATGCCCTTGCCTCTCGGCCAGCGCGGCGGCGGCGGGAAATTCATGCGCGGTCTTTTCCCACACCGGTTGCCGGTCGCGCAGCATCCGCACATACAGCGGGATGGCGCGCCGCGCCGCCAGCATCGCCATGACATTCGACACAAAGGCGCGCGGAATGGCGCGCA
>JBEGPL010000024.1:0-15316 GCA_041181445.1 Pseudomonadota bacterium | reverse complement strand
AAATGGACGCGCTTCAACCCGCTGGCAATCGTCGCGTTTGATGTCAGCGACACTGTCCACACCTATCTGAAATATGCGACAGGCTATCGCGCCGGGGGGGCCAGTTCGCGCACTTCCAATTACCAGGCATTCGACCCCGAAGACGTGAAAAGCTATGAAGTCGGGCTGAAAGCCGACTTTTGGGACCGCCGCGCGCGTTTCAACATTGCGGGTTATGTGATGGAACGCAAAAACAGCCAGGTCGATCTGTCGTCGATTCAGCCAACCGCAACGGGCAATTTCAACAACCTCGTCACGTTCAACGCGCCGGGGATCACCAAGATCCGCGGCATCGAAGCCGACCTGACGGTCAAGCCGGTCGAGGGGCTGACGCTCAATGCGTCCTATGCCTATACTTATTTCAATGTGCCGCTGGTCCCGGTGACCTATCGCGAGTTCACATCGACGGGCGCGCCGACCGGCAACACGACCACCGTACCGCAGAAATTCTACATCGTCTTTACCCCGCGTAACGCGGCGAGCGGGTCGATTGACTATGAGCTGCCAATTGGCGGCGGCGATGCGCAGATCAAGTTTCACCTTGATGCCAATTATTCGCAAGCAACACAAAGCTTTGACCAGTTCGCGACCAAGAACGACTCTTCCTTTGTCGTCAACGGTCGCGTGTCGTTGATGGACATCGGCATGGGTGGCGGCGGTCAGAAACTGACGCTGGGCATCTGGTCGCGCAACCTGTTCAACGAACAATATGTTTATCGCCGCGATCCGTCGAACAGCCTGCCATCGGTTCAGACAACGGCCGTTGCCGGCGTGCCCAACGTGCTGCGCATCGGCAGCAACAGCAATATCCTGGGCGATTACGGCAATTTCAACATGCCGCGCACGTTCGGGATCGACGCGACCATGTCCTTCTGAACCCCTCCCCCGAAGGACATGGCGTTGCGGGGCGGATGGCAAATGGTCATCCGCCCCGCTTTTTCGGTGCGGTGGGCAGGCCGGGAACAAAGCTTGGGATGCGCGCGCGCCTATGCTAACGGGCCGCGCATGCTGACCATCAATGCCATCACCGTGCGCCTGGGCGGGCGCGCCATCCTCGCGGGCGCCACCGCCAGCCTGCCCGCGCGCAGCCGTGTCGGGCTGATCGGCCGCAACGGCGCGGGCAAATCGACGCTGATGAAGGTGATGATTGGCGCAATCGAACCCGACGAGGGCAGCATCGACATGCCGCGGCGAACGCGCGTCGGTTATATTGCACAGGATGCGCCCAGTGGCACAGCGACGCCGTTCGACACGGTGCTGGCCGCCGACACCGAACGCGCCGCCCTGCTGGCGGCGTCGGAAGCGATGGCCGACCCTGACAAATTGGGCGACATCCACGAACGGCTGATCGCGATCGACGCCTATACCGCCCCGGCGCGCGCCAGCCGCATCCTCATCGGGCTGGGTTTCGACGACGCCATGCAGGCACAGCCACTCGACAGTTTTTCGGGCGGGTGGAAAATGCGCGTCGCGCTCGCGGCGCTGCTGTTCTCCAACCCCGACCTGCTGCTGCTCGACGAACCGTCAAACCACCTCGACCTTGAAGCAACGCTCTGGCTGGAAAATTTCCTGAAGGCCTATCCGGGCCAAATTGTCGTGATCAGCCACGAACGCGATCTGCTGAACAATGTCGTCGACCATATCCTGCATCTGGAGGGCGGCAAAGTGACGCTTTATCCCGGTGGCTATGACGCGTTTGAACGCCAACGCGCCGAACGCGCGGCGCAGCTTGCCGCCGCCAAAGCGTCGCAGGATGCCCAGCGCGCCAAGTTGCAGGACTATGTCGCCCGCAACAGCGCGCGCGCGTCAACGGCGCGTCAGGCACAATCGCGCGCCAAATTGCTCGCCAAGATGCAACCGATAGCGGCGCTGGTTGACGATCAGACACTGGCGTTCGACTTTCCCAGTCCTGATGAGCTGAAGCCGCCACTGATCACGCTCGACCTGGCCAGCGTCGGCTATTCCGAAACGCCCATTCTTCAGCGGCTGAACCTGCGCATCGACCCCGACGACCGGATCGCGCTGCTCGGCCGCAACGGCAATGGCAAGACCACGCTGGCGCGGCTTCTGGCGGCACAGCTCGCGCCGATGGACGGCGCGATGGCGGCTTCGGGCAAGATGCGTGTGGGCTATTTCACCCAGTATCAGGTGGAGGAACTGGAGGGCAGCGACACGCCGCTGGCGCATATGACGCGCGCGATGGCGGGCAAGACGCAAGCGTCGATCCGCGCCCAGCTTGGCCGCTTCGGCTTTTCGGGACCAATGGCGACCACGCAGGTCGCAAAGCTGTCGGGCGGCGAGCGCGCACGGCTGGCGCTGGCGCTGATCACGCGCGACGCCCCCCACTTGCTTATCCTCGACGAACCGACCAACCACCTGGACGTCGACGCGCGCGAAGCGCTGGTCCAGGCACTGAACGGTTTTGACGGCGCGGTCGTGCTGGTCAGCCACGACCGCCACATGCTCGAACTCACCGCCGACCGGCTGGTGCTGGTCGATGACGGGACGGCACGCGACTATGACGGCAGCATGGATGATTATGTCGCGATGATTCTGGGCCGCGGCGCCGCCAACGACGACGCGAAATCATCGTCCGGCGCGCCGCGCGGCAAGGATGGCAAGGCGATGCGGCAAGACGCCGCCCGCGCCCGTGCGGCGCAGGCCGAAGCGCGCAAACAGGCGCGCAAGCTGGAGGCCGAAGCCGCGCGGCTGGGCGCGGCGTTGCGCGCCATCGACCATGCGATGTTCGACCCCAAGGGCGCCGACCCGGCACTCGCCGCGCTCACCATGGGCGAACTCGCGCGGCGGCGCGGAGCCGCAGCGTTGGCGCTGGAAACCGCCGAAGCGGCTTGGCTGGCGGCCGAAGAATTGATCGAGGGCGAAGCGGCCTAGCCGATTCTAGAGTGATTTCGAGCCAGATGGAATCATCTGGCGACTCGGAAATCACGGTAAAACAAAAATCTAGAGTGCTGGCTTTGATGCAATCAAAGTCGGAAGCACTCTAGCGCCCCACTTTGGCGGCAAAGGCAAAGCCAATGGCGATCAGGCCGCACACCGCCATTGCGACGAACATCGCGGGGATTCCGCCCAGACGGTCAAGCCAGCCGAGCGACGCGGCGGCGGACATGTTGCCGAAATTGATGCACGCCATAAACAGCGTGAACTGGCTCGCCGCGATCGCCGGGGTGCAAAGCGTCATGCCCATCGTCCCCGAAGCGACCGAGCGCAGGGTGTGCAGCGACCTGGAAACGAAGATGAAGCCGATCAGGATCAGGCCGTTTGCCCATAAGGGCTGGAGCATCAGCATCGCCAGCGCGAGCGTGATCATGATGACCATCGACAGGATGAACACCCGCCTTGCGCCCAACCGTTCAGCAATGAAGCCGAACAATAACAAGCCAAGGATGCCGGCAACCAGATTGGACTGGCTTGCCCAGCCGCTATAGACATTCTTCTCCCAGCCCAGAACCTGAACCGAATAAATCGGGCCAAGTGCGACCGTGAGACCCGAGACCGCGCCTGCGAAAAAGAACGCGCCCAGCGTCAGTAGCGCCTGACGTTGGAACATCGCGGTCAGCACGCCGCGGATGATCGGGACAAAGGCGCCAAGGTGCAGATCAAGGTTACGCTGCACGGCAATGCCCCGGGTCCAGGGGAGCAGGCGCTCTCCCGGCCGCTCACGGACGATCATGACGGCGCCAAGGATTATAGCGGTGACCGCTGCCAGCGCGAGCAGAGCGGTCGGCAGGCTGTGATACGCAATCAAATAGCCGCCAACGCCTCCCGCGAGCGACACGCCCAGCACCTGCCCGCCATAGAAATAGCCATTGCCGCGGGCAAATTCGTCGGCGGGCAAAATGTCCACGGCGAGCCCGTCGACCGCAACGTCCTGCATCGAGGAGCCGATATTGATCGCAAATGCAAAGGCGGCGACGAGGCTGACTTGCCCGGCGGCGGGGTTGGCAATGGCCATTGCAACCAGCCCTGCGACGATGCCGAACTGGCTGACAATGATCCAGGGCCGCCGCCGTCCCATGGCGAGGAAGGCATAACGATCCGCCAAAAAACAATAGAAGAGCTTGAGCGTCCACGGCAGCATCACCGTCGCCTGAAGCGCGCCAATCTCCGCCGCCGATGCCCCGCCCTGCGCCAGCCAGGCGGGCACCGCCGCCAGAAACAGCCCGAACGGCAGCCCTTGCGCGACATAGAGCAGGAACAGAATGAAAAACCGCAAATTGCGATGTTCGCTGAGCGCGAGAGACATGCTTTCGGCAGGCGCGGTCGCGGCAGCGGCGGCGCGCCCGTCCAAATCAGCGCCCCACTTTGGCGGCAAGGGCGAAGGCGGCGGCGATCAGGCTCAGCAGGGTCATTGCGGCGAACATTGCCGGGATTCCACCCAGACTGTCAAGCCAGCCCAGCGATGCCGACGCAATCGTCCGCCCCAGATTGAGGATCGCCATGAACACCGCAAATTGAGTGGCCGCGACCGCCGGATTGCACAGCCGCATCGCCAGCGATCCGGCTGTCACACAGCGCAGCACGTTGAGTGCGGTAAAGCCGAAAATGGCGGCGATCAGCACAGCGGGATTGGCCCAATTGGGTTGCAGCACGAGCATCAGCAGCGCCAGCACAGCTGTTGCCGCCGCGCACAAGATGAAGAGCCGCCGCGCGCCCCACTGCCCCGCCGCAGCGCCAAACGTCAGCCCGCCGAGCAGTCCCGCCGCCAGATTGGCCTGGCCGCTCCAGCCGCTGTATACAGCCTTGTCCCATCCTAGAATATCGGCCGAGAAAATCGGTGCCAGTCCAAGAAATATCCCCCATGTCGCTGACACCGCGAGCATCGCGGGGACAAGGATCAGCGTCTGGCGGGTGAACATGGCGGCAAATAAGTTGCGGATGATCGGGCCGAATGCGCCGAGGTGCAGGTCAAGGTTGCGCTGTGATGCCGCCCCGCGCGTCCACGGCAACAGCCGCTCGCCGGGGCGTTCGCGGACGACCATCACCAATGTCAAAATTGCGAAGATGATCCCGCCGAGCACCAACGCGGCGGCGGCAAGCCCCTGCGCGCCGATCAGGGCGCCGCTGATCGCAGCGCCCGCGGCGATGCCCACGGCCTGACCGCCAAACAGGAAGCCGTTGACCCGCTCAATCTCGCCCTCGGGCAAGATGTCCACGGCCAGTCCGTCAACCGCAACGTCCTGCACCGCCGAAAACAGGCCGAGCGAAAAGGCAAACGCGGTGAGCAGACCAATCTGATGCACGCCCGGGTTGGCAAACGCCATTGCCAGCAACGCGCAGCCGAGGCCGAACTGACCGAAAATAATCCACGGCCGCCGCCGCCCCATCGCCAGAAAGGCATAGCGGTCCATGATGAAACCATAGGGCAGTTTGAGCGTCCACGGCAGGATGACCATCGCCAGCACCCCGCCGATTGCCGCCGCCGAAGCACCATTTTGCGCGAGCCACGCGGGCAGCGCATAGTCGATCAACCCGAACGGAAGACCCTGTGCCACATAGAGAAGGATCAGCGTGACCATGCGCAAATTGCGATGTTCGGAAAGCGCAAGCGACGGGCGCGCGGCGGATGCGGACGCGGCCGGTGCGGCGGCGATGGCAGCATCAGTCATAAAAATATCTTTCCTCGGTGATCCGGGCACCCCGAACCGTGTAGAGCGCGATTTCGGTAAAGGGTTGCACGGCGCCGCTGTCGCGGTCGACGATCATCATGTCGAGGAACAGCGCGAACTGGTCACCGGTGACGAACGGGCCATCGATGCTGAGGTCGTCGATGCCATCGGCCCCCGACCAGATGGGGTTGCGCCGATGCGTCACCGGGCACCCGTCGGACGTGGCCCCGGGCTCGACGCTGGTGACATCGGCGGCGCAGTGGCGCGCGGCGGCGGCGTCGAATTCGCCAGCGCGCAGCAGCGCGGTAAAATCCTGTGCAATTTCATTGACACTTGTCATGGCACCCTCCCCTGCCGGGTGGAGCGGATTAGGCAGGCGGCGACCGGAAAGGACACCGCCTGCCATGGTCCCGAAGCGGGTCGCCTACTTCAGAACCAATTCCTGATATTCAACCGAGCCCATCAGCTCGCGCATGGCTTCGCGCTTGCCCGCCGCCGTGGCTTGCTGGCGGTTATCCATCGCCATCATCGCGTCGATTTTTTTGGAGAAGGCTTCCTGCTGCGCGGTCGTCTGATAATCCTTATATTCGATGATCAGCACCAGGTCGGGTTCGCCCTGACGCGCATTGTTGACCGACAGCACATGATAATCGAGCACAATGCCTTCGGCCTTGGCCAGTTCCTGGTTTTTCTTCCAGGTGGTGGCGAGGTAATCCATGTAATTTTCGAACTGGCCGGGCAGCACGTCGATCCGGCTGGCATTCCACACGGTTCCGGGCTTGTAGCTCGATTCCTGTGCCATCGCGGGGGTTGCCAGCGACGCGGCGATCATCATGGCGGTGCCCGCCATCAGGGTTTTCATCATGCTCATCGTCTTCACTCCTCCTGTTGCTCGCCCCGATGCTGGGGCCCCTCCTTGCGGAAGTGAGGGAAGCGGACACGCTTTTCCCGCCGCGAAAACCGGTGGTGTCCGGCCCGCGCTCAACGTTCAAATTGTCTGCATTTCCCTTGCCCCAAAGATGCGACTCCGGGGCGTGCAGGTCAATCCGCCCTAGCGTCAATAAAGCGTCAATCCTGCGTCAAAACCGGCGTCAATCGCGCGGCGGCGGGGAATCAGGTTGGATGGCGCGGCCATTTCGGGCAATGCAGGGGCCGATATTGATCGCGGGAGAAACGGCATGCGCACGATGATGGCAATGACTTTGGCCGCTGGGCTTTTCGCCGCAAGCCCCCTCCCCGCGCATGCAAAAGCCGCGCATGCAAAAGCCGCGCCGGCCAAAACCGCGCCGGCCAAATCGCTGCCCGCCGCGATCTATACCGACCCCGCGCCCGACGCGTTGCACCCGGCGCGGATGGAGGCGCTGCGCATCCCCAGCGGCGGTGTTGAGATCAACGGCATCGCCTATCTTGCCGCAGGCGACGGCCCCCATCCGACATTGGTGCTGTGCCACGGCTGGCCGGGCAATGAGAAAAACCTCGATCTGGCACAGGCGGTGCGCCGGGCCGGATGGAACGTCGTGACATTCAACTATCGCGGGTCATGGGGCAGCCCGGGCAGCTTCCGCTTCGCCCAGAACCCCGAAGATGCGCGCGCAGTGCTCGCCTTTTTGCGCGACCCGGCGAACGCCGAAAAACTGGGCGTCGATTCGAAACGGATCGCGATCATGGGCCATTCGATGGGCGGATGGGTCACCGCAATGGTCGCGGGCGGTGATGAGAATCTGATTGGAGCTGGCTTGATTTCGGCGGCCAATATGGGACTTGTGCGTGCGTTGGGCCGCGACAACGTCATCAAGGTGGCAGCGAGCAACAGCGCGACGTTGGCCGACACATCGCCCGAAGCCATGGCCGATGAGTTGATCGCAAGCGGAGATGCCTTTGACTTTGTGAAGGCTGCGCCCGGGCTCGCACGAAAACCGCTGCTGGTGCTGAGTTCGGACGACGACCTCGCACCCCACACCGATGCGCTGATCGCGGCGGTGCGCAAGAACGGCGGAACGCACATTACCAGCTATCATGCCGCGACCGACCACGGCTGGTCCGACCACCGCGTCGACCTGGCGGCGCAGGTGATCCGCTGGCTCCAGACGCTCGAAGCGCCGCGCGACTAAGCCACGCGATTGCTCGGCACCGGCAGCAAATCGGGCCAGCCATATTTGTCCCACGCCGCAGCCATGCCAATGCGCTGGGCAAAGGGGATGAATTCATCGTGCTGCCAGATGCGGCAAATAGGGTCGATCGGCGACCAGATGGATTGCAGGCACAGGGTGTTCGCCGGGGTGATCGACGTGCCAACGGCCTTGAACAGCATGTCGGCATAGCCCATGAAAATCGCGGGCAACACGATCAACGGGTCGCTCGGGTCGTGCAACGTCGCAAAATGCATGTCGAGCACTTTGCAATAATGTTCGCGGTCGTCCGCTTTGCCGCTGCACACACCATTGGCCGCCATCGTCCAATAGGCGTCCGCGGCCTCTGGCGACAGCGCCGTTGTCCCGGCAGGCGATGACATCACCGTGCCCACCGACAGCCGGCCGTCGCGATACGTCGCCACCGCGCTGTCAAAGTCGCCGTTCGCCGCCAAGGCCACCGCCAGCCAGAGCGGCGGCCAGCCCAGGTCAACCATCCGCTGTCCAGCTATGATCGCGCCGGCAATATCGCCCTGATTCAAACGCCCATTGACCAGCAGCGCATATTTTCGCCCGTCGGCGGGGTCGCGGTCAATTGCGGCCTCGACATAATTCATCGCCTGCGCTGTGCGGCCACAATAGAGCAGGAACGATCCCAGCCGCATGCCGACCGCCGGATTGTCGGGTTCCATGCGATAGGCTTTGAACGCCAGATCGAGCGCGCCGACAATGTCGTTTCGCGTCCAGTGGTGGACCCCCAGCAGCGAATAGGCCTCTGCACAATTGGGTTCGATGCTGTGCGCGCGCCGCGCACACTCGGCCATTTTTTCCGACTCCGCGATCCGGTCGAGACACGGCGTATAGATGGACACAAGCTGATGCGCCTCGGCCAGCGCAACCCAGGCTTCGACAAATCGTGGATCCAGGCCAACCGCCTGTTCCAACAGGTTGATCGCGCGGGGCAACATGCCCTCGGCGAACATCCGCGTCATCAGCGCGCGACCCTGCAGATACAGGTCGTACGCCGCCTTGCTGTCGGTCATTGCGCGGCTTGTCGGCTGTTCGACGTCGAGCCCGAGCGCGCGGCTGAGTGCGGCGGTCACCGCCTGCGCGACATTTTCCTGTACGGCAAAGATATTGTCGAGCGTGCCGTCGTAACGGTTCGCCCAGCTTTCAAACCCGGTATTGCCGTCGATCAGATGCACATGGATGCGCACCTGTTCGCCCTGGCGGAACACCGACCCTTCGATCAGATGTGAAACGCGCAGCGCGCTGGCAATCTCGGGCAGCACCTGGTCGCTGCCCCGGAAGTGGAACGATGATGTCCGCCCCGCGACCGTCAGCTGCGGGACCTTGCCCAGCGCCGTGATCAGTTCGTCGACGATGCCGTCGGCAAAATAGTCATGCGCGAGCTCCCCCTCGGGCGAACGAAACGGCAGAACGGCGATCCGGATGCGCTGGCTATGGGTGATGTGAACGTCGGCGGCTGCACGCTCGAACGCCGCCGGATTGCGCGCCAGCCAGGCGCGCCGCAGACGTGCATGTTCGTCGGTCCGACCGGCGCGCTCCAGCACGGCGAGGCCCGCTTCGACGGCGGCCTGCAACCGCTGTTCCACCGCACACCGTTGCCGCGCCAGCCAGTCGTCGAACGCCTCGCCAAAGTCCATCTGGTCGAGCAACTGCGCACCGCCAATCCCCGCCAGTTGGTCGGCGGCGTGTCGATATTCGCCATGAAGCAAGGCGCGTTCCAGCCGGCCAAGGTCCGAATGCGCCGCACCGCCGTTCAATCCGAGCGTGTTGCGCGTTGCGACAATCACGTCATTGCCCAGCGGCAGCAGCAGCTTGCCAAGGTCGAGCACGCATTGGCGGAGGCTCGCCTTGGCATGCGCTGCAAAGCGACCGGGCCACAGCAACCGGCTGATCATGTCGCGGTCCATCGGTTCGCCTGCGGCCAGGCTGAGGATCGCCAGCAATGCGCGCGCGCGCCGGCTGCTGACGGCGATCTCGCGCCCGTCGGCACCCCGCAGCGCAACGGCGCCGAACAGCGACAGGTGCAGCGGGTCCGACGGCGCCAAGCCGCCGCCCATATTCGCATTGTCCGGTGTCAAAACTGATTTCACCCAGCGCCCCCCGCGCCTGTCTAGCGACAGCGTCGGCGCGAAACCACCGCAATCTTGACCCGGCATGACACAAGTGCCCGACACGCAAAGCGCGGCGGGCTGCGCCTGTTAAAAGGAGCGGCCGGAGCGACCTTTGTTTCTGACCATTGGAATTTTGCCGCGTTACTTTGCGAACGAAATGTTTCGCGCGCTGATCGCGGCGATTGTCAGGGGAACGCAGAAGATGCCGAACACCATCACCAGCGGCAGATGTTGCGTCAGGGCCCAGCCGCCGATCAACGGGCCGGAAAACGCGCCGATTCGGCCGATGCCAAAGGCAAAGCCGATGCCGGTGGCGCGCATTTCGTCGGGGTAGATTTTCGCGGCGATCGGATAGAGTGCGTTGAAGCCACCTTGCAAAGTGACCCCCATGACAAAGGCGGTGAGCAACACGCCGATCAATGGCATGGCCACGCCGCCGAAGACCAGGAATACACCCGCCGATGCGATCAGCAATGTTGCGCAGATTTTTCGAATGTCGCGCTTGATGCCAGCAAGGCTCATCCACAAGGTGCCGGCAAAAGCGCCGAGGTTGTATATCGCACTTGCAATAATCGCCTGCGTTTCCGGCAGGCCGGCCTCAATCGACAATTTGGTGATCCAGCTGGTGATGAAATACAGCGCCATAAAGCCGCAGATGGTCGCAATCCAAAGGCGGATCGACGCGGCCTTGCGCTCACCTTGGACGACCGCGCTGATCGGCGTTTTGGCCTGAACCGCCGCGCTGCCGCCGATATCGTTGGGGATGATCCACAACACGAACGGGATCGACAGCAGCGATATGACCGCTGTCACCTCAAGCACCGGACGCCAGCCAAAATGCGGCAACGCCCATGCCGTGACAAATCCGGTCAGCATCGCACCGATGGGATAGCCGCCCTGCAATATGCCAACGGCGAAATTGCGATGCTTTTCCGGCGCGGCACGCGCGGAAATGGCGGCGATGCAGGCGAGCACTGTGCCAATGCCCGTGCCGACGACAAAGCGCGCCGCAACGAGTTGATTGAGCGACTGGGCATAGCTGCTCAGCCACATTGCCGCGGCCATCAAAGAGATAGCGGTCACGATCATCCGGCGGCGGCCCAGGCGGTCGGCCAGAGGGGCAAGCCCGAGCCCGCCAAGCGCCATCCCGGCGAGGCTGGAGCTGAATACGATGGAAAATGTCGCCGCATCGACCGCCCATTCCTTTTGCAACGTGGGCGCAAGGAACGACACAACGAGCAAGTCCATGCCGTCGATCATGTTGAGCACAAAGCATAAAGCCACGATCATAGCGGAATGGCGGGTCCAGTCGCGCGATGTTTCCGGCGTCGGCGTGGCGATAGCAACTGTCATCGAAAATCCCGTTCTATAATCCGCTTGGTTCGCGGAAACCGGCTTGCGCGTTCAGGCGAATGGCCGCGTTGGCGGCCCCATATGCATTATAATTGCGACGTTCGACGACCTCGAAGAACACACGCTTGGCAACGGCGCGGCTGTAGAATTGAAAATATTCGCCATGTTCGTCGCGGTCGTAAAGGATGTTGTTTTCCGCCATCTGCGCGATCAGGTCGGCGGAAAGGTCGTACCGCGCGCCAAGATCGTCATAATAGTTCGGGCTGATGTCGAGCATCGGCAATCCAGCGGCCTTTGCCGCGCGGGCGGCGGCAAAAACATCGGCGCTCGCAAAGGCGATATGCTGCACCCCGGCGCCGAAATAATTGTGCAGGAACCGCGTGCTGAGCGCATTGGCCGCCATCGATCCGTTCAACGTGAAACGCACGGACTTGTCCCGGCTTTCGACGGCCTGGCTGTACACAATCCCCATCGGATCAGCGATTTCAAGCTGCGGGGTTTTGGTCATGTCGAACATGGTGGTGTAATAAAGCAGCCAGCTCAGAAACTCTTCATACTGCATCGTCTGGGCAATATGATCGACCGAAAGCAGCGCCGGATCGGGCGGGGCGGTTTCGACGCCATTGGGAAATTCCGCCGCCCACATGGCGTCCGACGACGCGGCGTCGACGAGATAGATCAGGCTGCCGCCGACCGCACGGATGCCGGGAATATTCCATTCGTCGGGGCCGATATTCTGTTCGAACCGCGGAATCGACAGATGGTCGGCGCGGGCAAGGCCGGCCTGCTGGTCATCGACGGCCAGCCCGATGGCGCACACCGAGCCGCCATGGGCAACGTCGAAACTGTGCGCCAGACCTTCGGGTTCGGAATTGACCACCAGGTTGATGTCGCCCTGCGTCCAGCGCACGACGTCTTTCGACCGGTGGCGGCCGACCGGAGCGAAACCCAGCGCGCGAAAAAAGCGTCCGAACTCTTCGGCTTCGGCATGGCTCGCGGCAAATTCGATGAACGCGACGCCCTTTGGCGCGACGGCCGATTGCCGCGACGTTGAACCCGCCGACACGGCTTTGTCGCGCAAAGCAACGAGCGAACGGTGGCCGTCGCGGGCAATCTGCTTGGCGGACCCTGCGCGAAAGCGGTCGTTGAAGATTTCAAGGCTGTAGTAGCCGTCATAGCCAATCCGGTCCAACGCCGCGCAATAGGCTTCGAGGTCGAAATCGCCCTGCCCTGGCATACAGCGGAAATGGCGGCTCCAGTCGAGCAGGTCGGCCTTGATGCGCGGGGCGTCGGCCATCTGCACAATGAACAATTTTTCCGCCTTGATATCGCCGATGCTCGACACCGGAATATCGCGCGCGAGCGAATGGAAGCTGTCGAGGCAGAGGCCGAGCGCCGGGTGATCGACGTCGCGCACCAGCGACCATGCCTCGCGGTGGTCATCGACATGCCGCCCCCACGCAAGCGCTTCATAGGCGATGCGCTTGCCATGCGCCGCCGCTGTTTCGGCGAGCAGCGACAGATCGTCGAGCAGCCGCTGCCGCTCGCCCGACGCATGCGGCGAACAATTGGAGCAGAGCAGGATGAGGTCGGTGCCCAGTTCGTCCATGACGTGGAACTTGCGGCGAAACCGTTCGAGCGCGCGGTCGCGTTCGACGGTCGGCATCCCCTCATAATCACGAAATGGCTGAAGCATTGCGCATTTCAGATCGAGATCACCCAGCAACGCTTTGATGTCAGCAGGCGTCTGCGGCGCCGACAACAGGTCGTTCTCGAAAATTTCGATGGCGCCAAAACCGGCCGCGTGGGCGGCTTCCAGCTTGTCGGCCAGCAATCCGCTCAGCGAAACCGTGGCGATCGAATATGTCATGCGGCAAGCACCTTGTCAGTCGCTTCGCCTTCGATGTCGGATTGCAGCCGGCCCAGCATCCGTTCGCGATCCGGCATGGTGCCCGTAAAAATAGTGAACGCGGCGGCCGCCTGTCCGGCCACCATCGACACACCGTTCGCCACACGTTGTCCGTTTTCCCGTGCATGACGGAGCAGCGGTGTTTCCAGCGGAAAGTAGATGATGTCGGCGAGCCATTGCCGCGATGCCATCAACCCCGGTTCAAACGGCGTGCCGGGTATCGATGCCATGCCAACGGGCGTCGCATTGACGATGCCATCGCGTCCATCGATTGCGCTTGCTGCGTCTGGGCAGGCGACAAACCGGGTACGCGAAAAATGTTGCGCCAATCGGGCGCACAGCGTTTCGGCGCGGCCCGGTCCGGGATCGCAGATCGCAATTTCGGCGACACCGCCCCGCGCCAGCGCCAGCGCCGTGGCAGACCCGGCGCCGCCCGCGCCGACCTGAGCCACCGTCGCGCCGTCGATGGACCCGAACTCGCGTTCGATCATCCATGCAAAGCCGAGCCAGTCGGTATTTTCACCGTGAATGCCGTCAGCGGAAAAACGCAGCGTATTGACGGCGCCCAGCATTTCGGCCTCGCGGCCAAGCGTTGTGCAAAGCCCGACGGCCTGTTGCTTGAAGGGAAAGGTCACATTGCTCCCGGAAAAGCCCAGGGCGCGCAAGATTTCGATCGCGCGCGGCAAATCACTGTCGGACCAGCCCAGTGCGTCGAAATCAAGCAGCCTGTAGACAAGCTTCATCCCGAGCGCTTCGGCCTCCGCTTCGTGGATGGCCGGTGACCGGCTCGCCCCGATTGAACGCCCGATAAGCGAAACCATTTGCGGGCGGATCATCATCCGAGCCGCCTTTTCACAATCAGCGCCATCGGAACGGCATAGAAGAAGTGCGACATGAATCCACCGATCACAATCACCGGGTCCAGATAGTCTGGATGATCATCGCCGACGACGGCAATGGCTACATGCATAACAATCCAGAGCAATACCGCGAAGACCATGGCCGCCAACGTTGCGTCCCACTGACGCTTGCGAAACCATGGCCAGGCAAATGCAAAAGCCACGCCCCAGCCGATGGCGAACAGAAAGTGGATCGATGTGCCGATTGCATAAGCAAAGACGCCGACCGAGTCCTGAAACGCCTTGCCAAACACGAGGCCGGTGGCATTGCGCGGGATACCCGCCAGCGGCATCAGATTCTGGATGCCGACCCAGACAATCGCTTCGTAAATCCAGATGATGACCCCGCCCCAAAGGCCGCCAACCATACCTGCACGAATAAAGGGATTTCGCAAGTTCATGGTCGACGACCTTCGCTGGGAAGAGCTGGCCTTAGAATTTGAACGTCACGCTGGCCCCGGCATAACGGTCGAAATCACGCGGCAGTGCCTGCGCAACCGCGCCCGCGCCGCCCACCGAACCCGAGATTCGGCGCAAACCCGCAACATAATGTTCGTTGAACAGGTTCTTGACGTAAAGCCCCAGCTTGATGCTGTCGTTTGGAGTCGAGATATTGATTGCGGCATTTGCGACACCGAAGGACTCTCTGATCCAGATCGAGTTGGGGTTGTTGGCGTCGGCAAGGTTGGTGAACAACGTCTCGCCGGTCCATGTATAATTGGCGTTGAGGTTCACGCCCCAATCACCAGCGGCAAAGTCGTACGACCCGTTCAGGCCCCATTTTGTCTCCGGAGCGTTCAGGGGATTTCCACCCTTGATATTGATTGCCCCCAGGAACAAATCTCCGAATTTATTGTCGGAGAACAGGAAGTTGCCTGACAGTTTGAAGCCGTCCGCAGGGCGAATGATGACTTCACCTTCGACACCCTTGGTGAACAGCTTGCCAGCCGAACGCAGCACGGGCGGGCCCGAACCGTCGGTGCCATTTGACGATGTTTGATAGCCGTTGAAGGTTGTATCATACGCCGTCACATTGACGGTCAGTTTGCGGTCGAAGAATTGTGACTTCAGGCCGACTTCCCAGCTGGTCGAGGTTTCGGGCGCAACCGGTGTGTTGTCAAAACCCGCCTGCGAGACAAATATATCGGCATCGACGGCCTGACCCTTATACCCCTTGGCCCAGGACAGGTAGGTCATGATATCGTCGGTCAGTTCATAT
>JBEGPL010000023.1:0-5585 GCA_041181445.1 Pseudomonadota bacterium | reverse complement strand
TCTTTTGCGTGTCTGCCATCGTCCGCTCCCGTTTTGTTTGTGCTATCCTCAGGCGCGGAGTGATGCCCCAAGCGCGCGCACGGTTCAACCGCCACGCGAATCTTGTCGTGTTCCGTAACGTCCGCCGCGGAGCACCCGCCCTCACCTGCGCCGCCAACACCTACGTATGCGCGTTGCATTGGCCATTTTACCGGCTAATGAACGGCATCGCCGCTGGTTCGACCATCGCGGCACCCCAAGTTGCGAGGCACGCGTGACCGACAATGCCGAAACCCTGATCCTGTTCGGCGCCACGGGCGATCTGGCCCAGCGCATGTTGTTCCCCGCCCTGTTCAACCTGCACAGCGATGGCTTGCTGGCGGACGTGATGACGATCATGGGGTCGGGTCGCACCGTGATGGATGATGCCGCTTTCCGTGCCAATGTGCACGACGGGCTGCGCGAGCATCTTCCCGCCGACCGCTATGACGCGGCAATCGTCGATGCGTTTCTGCGCCGTGTCGAATATTGCGCCGTCGACGTTGGCGCGGGCTCCGGGTTCGACGCGTTGCGCGACCGGCTGGGTGAACGCGCGTCGCGGCCGACTGCGGTTTATCTGTCGACGCCGCCGTCGCTGTTCGGACCAATATCGGCGTCGCTGGACGCGGTGGGGCTGGCGGGTGCGACTTGCCGCCTGGCGATGGAAAAGCCAATTGGCTATGACCTTGCATCGTCGCGCCAGGTGAACGACACGGTGGGCGCGGTCTTTGCCGAAGACCGGCTGTTCCGCATCGACCATTATCTGGGCAAGGAAACCGTCCAGAACCTGCTCGCGATGCGTTTTGCCAATAGCCTGTTTGAACCGCGGTGGAATGCCAATGCGATCGAACATGTTCAGATTACCGTCGCCGAGACGGTGGGGCTGGAAGGGCGCGTATCCTATTATGACGGCGTCGGCGCGCTGAAGGATATGGTCCAAAACCATATGCTGCAGCTGCTCGCCATGGTCGCGATGGAACCGCCGGCAAGTTACACCCCCGCCGCCGTGCGCGACGAAAAGGTCAAGCTGCTGCGTTCGCTGCGCCCGATGACCGCCGACGATGTCAAGGCGCACAGCGTCAAAGGTCAATATGGCGGCGGCGCCGTCAATGGCGCGGCGGTGACCGGCTATGCCGACGAACTGGGCCATGCGTCGGGGACCGAGACGTTTGTCGCGCTGAAAGCCTATATCGACAATTGGCGCTGGAAAAATGTTCCCTTCTATCTGCGCACCGGCAAGCGGCTGCCCGCCCGCAAATCCGAAGTATTGATCCAGTTCCGCAGCGTGCCGCACAATATTTTCGACACCGACGGCCGGCACCGCGCCGCCGCCGGGCTGACGGCCAATCGGATGATCATCAATTTGCAGCCCGAAGAAAATGTTCGCGTGATGATGATGGCAAAGCAGCCCGGGCTCGACCGCGGCGGCATCAACTTGCAAGAAGTCACACTCGACGTCAGCCTGTCGCACAGTTTTGCCGGCGAACGGCGGCGGATCGCGTACGAACGGCTGCTGCTTGACTTTATCGAGGGCGATCAGACGCTGTTCGTCCGCCGCGACGAGGTCGAAGCGCAATGGGCATGGATCGATTCGATCCGCGATGCCTGGGCCCAGGTCGACCTGCAACCGCAAAGCTATACGGCGGGCGCATGGGGGCCGAGTTCGGCGATCGCGCTGATCGAACGCGACGGAGCAAGCTGGCATGAGTAAGCTGAACGCCGCCGTTTCGGCCGTCACCGACCGAATCATCACCCGGTCGAAACCGCGCCGCACGGCCTATCTGGCGCTGATGGACGAGCAGCGCGACGCCGGGACCAACCGCGGCATGCTGAGTTGCGGCAATCTGGCGCACGCCTTTGCCGCATCGGGCGATGACAAGCCGGTCATCCGCGCGGGCGGCGCGATGAATATCGGCATTGTCACATCCTATAATGACATGTTGTCGGCGCATCAGCCCTATGGCCGTTACCCCGAAATCATCAAGCTGGCGGCGCGTGACGTCGGCGCCACCGCGCAAGTTGCGGGCGGCGTACCCGCGATGTGCGACGGCGTGACGCAGGGTCAGGCGGGTATGGACCTGTCGCTGTTCAGCCGCGACAATATCGCGCAAGGCACCGCCATCGCCCTGAGCCACGCGATGTTTGAAAGCGCGCTGATGCTGGGCATTTGCGACAAGATTGTGCCCGGCATGTTGATCGGCGCGCTGCGTTTTGGCCATTTGCCGGTGATCTTTGTGCCCGCAGGGCCAATGCCATCGGGGCTGGCGAACAAGGAAAAGCAGCGCGTGCGCCAGCTTTATGCCGAAGGAAAACTCGGTCGCGATGCTTTGCTGGAGGCCGAAGCCGCATCCTACCATGGCGCCGGCACATGTACTTTCTATGGCACGGCCAATTCAAACCAGATGCTGATGGAAATGATGGGGCTGCATATCCCCGGCGCCGCCTTTACCAACCCCGGCACCAAATTACGCCAGCAACTGACAATTGCGGCGACGCGGCGTGCGACCGAAATCGGCTGGGACGGCGAAGATTACCGTCCGCTGGCGCACTGTGTCGATGAACGCGCGATCGTCAACGCCGCCGTCGGCCTTCTCGCCACCGGCGGGTCGACAAACCATGCGATCCACATCCCCGCGATTGCCCGTGCGGCGGGCATCACAATCGACTGGGACGACCTCGACCGGTTGAGCGGCGCAGTGCCCCTGCTCGCGCGGGTCTATCCCAATGGTCAGGGCGATGTGAACCATTTCCATGCGGCGGGCGGCATGGGCTTTGTTGTCCGCGAGCTGCTCGATGCCGGGCTGATGCACGCCCACGTGATGACCATCGGCGGGACGATGGCCGATTATGCGCGCGAACCAGTGATGGCGGACGATGCGTTGACATGGGTCGACGCCCCGGCGGCCAGCAAGGACGACACCATGCTGCGCCCCGTCGCCGCGCCGTTCAGCGCCGACGGCGGGATGCGGACATTGTCGGGCAATCTGGGCCGCGCGATCATCAAGGTCAGCGCGGTCGACGAATCGCGCCTGACCATCGAGGCGCCGTGCCGCATCTTTCACGATCAAAATGACGCCGTCGCGGCGTTCAAGGCAGGCGAGCTGGAGCGCGATGTCGTTGTCGTCATCCGCTTTCAGGGACCACGCGCCAACGGGATGCCAGAACTGCACAAGCTGACCCCTTCACTCGGCGTATTGCAAGATCGCGGGTTCAAGGTCGCGCTGTTGACCGACGGGCGCATGTCAGGCGCCAGCGGCAAGGTGCCTGCAGCGATCCATTTGTCACCCGAAGCGCTGCCCGGCGGCGATGGGGTCAGCGGCCCGCTGGCGCGGCTGTGCGATGGCGATGTTGTGCGCATTTGCGCGCGCGACGGCGAAGTGACCGCGCTGGTTGATGCCGCAACATGGGATGCGCGCACGCCCGCTACCGCGCCGCCGCCCGCGCGCGGCGTCGGCCGCGAACTGTTCGCGCTGTTCCGCACGACGGCGGACGAGGCAGAAAAGGGTGGGTCGGCGATGCTCGCCGCGATGGAGGCCATGTTGTAATGCCAAGTGCAATCGATCAGATCATGCGCACCGCACCGGTCATCCCGGTGATTGTAATTGACCGCGTCGCGGACGCCGTGCCGATGGCCGAGGCATTGGTCGCGGGCGGGCTGTGCGTGCTGGAGGTGACGATGCGCACCCCCGCGGCACTGGATGCCATTGCCGCGATGAAAACGGTCAAGGGTGCGATTGTCGGTGCGGGCACCGTGCTCGACCCCGCGATGCTGCGCGCCGCGATTGCCGCAGGTTCAGAATTTATCGTCTCGCCCGGCCTGACCGACAATCTGGGCAAGGCGGCGGTCGCGAGCACAATCCCCTTTTTGCCTGGCATCGCAAATGCCGCCGACATCATGCGCGGCATGGACCTGGGGCTCGACCGGTTCAAATTCTTTCCTGCTGAGACCAGCGGCGGCATTGCCGCACTCAAGGCGCTGGCGGGTCCGTTCGGTCAGGCGCGATTCTGTCCCACCGGCGGTATCACGGCGGCGAGCGCGGCCGACTGGCTCGCGCTGGACCCGGTGCTGTGCGTCGGCGGCAGCTGGCTGGTGCCCAAGGGCCCCGTCGACCCCGCCGCGATCGAGGCTTTGGCGCGCACGGCGGCAACGCTGCGGCGCTGAATCGGCGATGGGCTTTTCCTGACCATCGTTGCGCGGTAAAGCCCTTCACTCTCCCCTTTCTCAACCCAACCGGAGTCGCATGACATGAGCAGCGCCGATCCCATTGTATTTCTGTCCTTTGCCCGCACCCCGATGGGCAGCATGCAGGGCAGCCTGTCTGACGCCAGCGCGACCGACCTGGGCGCTGCGGCAGTGAAAGCCGCTGTCGCCCGCGCCGGAATCGACCCCGCCGACATCGAACGCATCTATATGGGCTGTGTCCTGCCCGCCGGTCTGGGTCAGGCACCGGCGCGGCAAGCGGCGATCAAGGCCGGCCTCCCCAAATCGGTGCAGGCAACGACGGTGAACAAAGTGTGCGGTTCGGGTATGCAGACGGTGATCATGGGGGCTGAGGCGCTCGCGGCGGGCAGCGTTGACATGGTCGTTGCGGGCGGCATGGAATCGATGACCAACGCGCCCTATTTGCTCAAGAAACATCGTTCGGGCGCGCGCATCGGCCATGACACGGCTTACGACCATATGTTCCTTGACGGGCTGGAAGACGCCTATGACGCGGGGCGCGCGATGGGGACTTTTGCTCAGGACACAGCCGACTCATATCAACTGACGCGCGACGCGCAGGACAGTTATGCGATTGAATCGCTGCGGCGTGCGCAGGCCGCGGTTCACAATGGCGCGTTCGAAGCGGAAATCACGCCGGTGACGATGGCGACGCGTGGCGGCGACGTCACCGTCGATACCGACGAAGCCCCCGGCAAGGGCCGCCCCGACAAGATTCCGTCGCTCAAACCCGCCTTTGCCAAGGACGGCACCATCACTGCCGCCACAAGCTCGTCGATCAGCGACGGTGCGGCGGCGGTAGTGCTTTCGCGCCAGTCAGTCGCCGATGCGAAAGGCGCCAGGCCGGTCGCGCGGCTGGTCGCGCACGCCGCGCATGCGCAAGAGCCCAAAGACTTCACCACGGCCCCCGTCGGCGCGATCCAGAAATGTCTGGCCAAGGCGGGATGGAGCATCGACGACGTCGACTTGTTCGAAGTCAACGAAGCCTTTGCCTGTGTCGCGATGTTCGCGATGCACGATCTGGGCATTCCGCATGCAAAGATCAATGTCCACGGCGGCGCGACCGCACTGGGCCACCCCATCGGCGCGAGCGGCACGCGGATCATCACGACACTGATCGGCGCATTGCAGCGCCACGGCAAGACGCGCGGACTGGCGTCGCTCTGCATCGGCGGCGGCGAAGCGACGGCGATTGCGGTGGAGCTGGTCTAACCCACGCTGACCATCAATCGCCCCAGATATGTTCGGCGTCGATCCAGCCGCGGCGGGCGCATCGCGCATCGGGTGCGTCCCGCCGATGATGATCGCGGTGCGGGTACGGCTGAGCAGGCGGGCGTTCATCCAA
>JBEGPL010000022.1:0-5283 GCA_041181445.1 Pseudomonadota bacterium | reverse complement strand
ACACTTCGGCGCGCGCGCGCGTTGAGGGCGCTATTTTCGGCATCGGTATCCGCCGCGACACGCTGGCAGCATGGCTGGCGCTGCTCGGGCGCGTCGGCGGTCAGGCCGACCCCGATTTTGTCGACTGGCTGGCCGTCGACCGCCACGACGGCCGCGAATATGACGTCGGCATCCACCGTCACTGGCTCGACCCGATGCGCCCCGTCGCCGCCACGGTTTTCCGCCAGGCACAGGGCGTGCTGGTGACGTCGGCGACGCTGCGTGCGGGCGATGAGTGGGCAGCGGCGGATCACCGGACTGGCGCGCACCATATCGATGGACCGGTCATGCATTTCGCCGCCGACAGTCCGTTCGATTATGCCCGCAACAGCGAAGTGTTGATCGTCACCGACATCACACGCGGCGACATTGCCCAGCTTGCCGCCGCCTATAGCCGGTTGATCGCGGCGTCAGGCGGCGGCGCGCTGGGGCTGTTCAGCGCGATCCGGCGGCTGCGCGCGGTGCATGCGCGGATCGCCGACCGGCTGGCGCGCGACGGACTGCCACTGTTTGCGCAACATGTCGACCCGCTCGACACCGGCACATTGGTCGACATTTTCCGCGATAATCCGGTCGCGTCACTTTTTGGCACCGACGCGCTGCGCGACGGGGTCGACGTGCCCGGCGATTCGCTGCGGCTGGCGATTATGGAGGGGGTGCCATGGCCGCGCCCGACCGTTCTCCATGCCGCGCGGCGCATGGCATTTGGCGGCAGCCGCTATGACGATGGCATCATCCGCGCACGGTTGGCGCAGGCCTTTGGCCGCCTGCTCCGCCGCGCCAATGATCGCGGCCAGTTCGTGATGTTGTCGGCCGCCTTTCCCTCGCGCTTGCTCAGCGCCTTTCCGCCGACCGCGCCGGTGCGCCGCGTCACATTGGACGAAGCCGTCGCGCGCGTTGCCGCGATGCAGGCTGCCCGGGCAGCCACGTCCGCCACCACGCACACAAGCGGCTTTTCAGTCAGCAGTGATTAGGGCAAGAGGATTCGCGTGAAGACACTGCATATCTTTCGCCATGCGAAGTCGGGGTGGGACGCACCGGTCGAGCGCGATTTCGACCGTCCGATCAATGCGCGCGGTCGGCGCGGCGCGGCGCTGATCGGCCAATGGGCGGGCGCGCAGGGGCTGCAATGCGACTGGATCACCGCGTCGCCGGCGGTGCGCGTTTCCGAAACACTGGACCATTTTCAACCGGCGGCGGGCCTTGACCACATCGAACCGCATTGGGACCGGCGCGTCTATCTGGCGTCGGCGGCGACGTTGCTCGATCTGGTTCACGACACCGCCGACAGCGTCGATCATTTGATGCTGGCGGGCCATAATCCGGGGCTCGAAGACCTCATCCTGATGCTCGTCCCCGACCTTGCCGACGATGTTTTGCGCGCCGCAATCGAGGAAAAGCTGCCGACATCGGCGCTGGCGACGCTAACCGCCGATGTCGACCATTGGCGCGACTTTGGTGTGGGCAAGGCGCATTTTGTCGCGCTCATCCGGCCACGCGACCTTGACCCCGAACTGGGCCCCGAAAGCGATCACTAGGGTTCGGACCCTAGCGCGTGATCATCCGGCGGCGAGCGCCAAAGCCAGTCGCTGGCGCAGATTGATCAGTTCAATCACGGGCACCGCCGGTTCGTGCCAGCCCGGCGCGGCCTCCGCGGCCGGCAACGCCATGGCTGATATTGTCGCCGAAATCGCCGCGGGCGCTTCATCGTCAAAACGGGGCGTCGGGCGCTTCAACGCGCCTTCGTCAATCGGCTCTTTCGATGCCAACACCTTGCGCGCGCCGTCGACTGTATAGCCGCGAACATGGAGCAAATCGTGGATGCGTTCGGCGAGCGCGACATCCTCGACACGGTAATAGCGCCGCCGCCCCGATCGCTGCATCGGTTTCAGTTCAGGAAAACGTGATTCCCAATAGCGAAGGACGTGCGCCGGTACCCCCAGCCGCAGGGCCAGCTCACCAATGGCGAGAAAGGCGCCTTCGTCCTTGTCCGCCATCAGCCGCCCGCAATCCGTTTCCGCGCGGTCTGGCTGGCGCGGAATGTCATCACGCGGCGCGGCAAAATCGGAACTTCGACGCCGGTTTTCGGATTACGACCTACGCGCTGTCCCTTGTCCCGCAACACGAACGTGCCAAATCCGGAAATTTTGACATTCTGGCCTGCCAGCATCGCGCTGGTCATATGGTCGAGGACAGATTCGACCATCGTGGCCGATTCGTTGCGCGAAAGGCCAACGACGCGGTTGATGCGCGCGGCGATATCGGCCCTGGTCAATGTCGTACCGTCTGTCATGTGCCCCAATCCTCTCTTCGAGTCCCTGCAACCCATGACGCCATGACGTCCCTGAGTCTCTGTCCCCAGCTTAACCAAACTCGCACCGCGCTGCAAATTGCAAAATGATGGCAAGTCGCACCAAAATGCGACTGATTTACCTTAACAATCGGTTAAAAACAGAGGCTCGCGGTGACGTCACATGCGGACGATGGCGGCGCCCCAGGTAAATCCGCCGCCCATGGCTTCGAGCACGACCAGGTCGCCGCGCTTGATTCGCCCGTCGCGCACGGCCAGGTCGAGCGCGAGCGGCACTGATGCGGCCGACGTGTTGGCGTGGCGGTCGACGGTTACAATGACGCGGTCCGGATCAAGGCCCAATTTCTTGGCCGTGGCGTCGATGATGCGCAGATTGGCCTGATGCGGCACGACCCAGTCGATCTGATCCGCACTCATGTCAGCAATTTCAAGGACTTCGCGAAGGACATTGGCAAGGTTTGTCACAGCATGACGAAACACCTCACGCCCCTTCATGCGCAAATGGCCGACGGTCTGCGTCGTCGAAACGCCTCCATCTACATAGAGCATGTCGCTTTGGCGGCCGTCGGCGTGCAGTTTTGATGCGATCATGCCGCGTTCACCGCCTTCGACCGCTGACAGAATAACCGCACCCGCGCCGTCTCCAAACAGCACACACGTTGTCCGGTCTTCCCAATCGAGCAGCCGCGTCATTGTTTCGGCGCCGATGACCAGCGCATGCCGCGCGCTGCCCGTGCGGAGCATCGAATCGGCCACTGTGATCGCATAAAGAAAGCCGGTGCAGACGGCGGCGACGTCAAAGGCAACGCAGTCGTCGATGCCAAGCAGCGCCTGAATCTTTGTTGCGGTCGCTGGAAACGTATTGTCGGGCGTCGTGGTCGCGACGACGATCAAGCCGATGTCGGCGGGGAGCAGCCCGGCGGCCGCCCGCGCGGCCTGTGCCGCCGCCAGCCCCAGCGTGGCGGTGGTTTCGCCCTCACCCGCGATGTGGCGCACGCGGATGCCGGTGCGTTCGACGATCCATTCGTCGGTGGTATCGACCTGTACCGCCAGTTCGGCATTGGTCACGGCGCGTCGCGGCAGGGCGGACCCGGTGCCCGCGATCACGGCGCGGATCGTCACGCCGGTTTGCTCCGGAAATTGGCCAGATCGTCGGTTACTTGCCGCGTAATGTCTTTTTCGACCAGTTCGGCGCAGACATGGACGGCGTTGGCGACGCCCTTGTCATTCGCGCTGCCATGGCTTTTCAGCACGACGCCGTTCAGGCCCAGGAACACCGCGCCATTGTGATTGTTGGGGTCCAGATGGTGGCGCAGCAACTCGGTCGCCGGGCGTGAAATCAGAAAGCCGATTTTTGACCGCGTTGAACTGGTGAAGGCGCGGCGGAGCAGGTCGGTCACGAAACGCGCCGTCCCTTCGATCGTCTTGAGCGCGATATTGCCCGAAAAACCGTCGTGGACAACGACATCGACATCGCCGCGCGACAATTTGTCGCCCTCGATAAAACCGGCGAACGTCATCGGCAGCCCGCGCGCACCGCGCAAAATGGCGGCGGCCTCGCGGATTTCGCCGGTGCCCTTCATGTCTTCGGTGCCGATGTTGAGCAGCGCAACGCGCGGGCATTCCAGCCCCATCGCGGTGCGCGCATAGGCCGCGCCCATGACCGCAAACTGGACTAGATTGTTGGTGTCGCAATCGGTGTTGGCGCCCAGGTCGAGCATGACAACGTCATTGTCGCCCAGTGTCGGCAGCAGGGCAGCGAGCGCGGGGCGGTCGATCCCCGGCATGGTGCGCAGCGCGACCTTTGCCATCGCCATCAGCGCGCCGGTGTTGCCCGACGACACCGCACCGCCGGCGTCGCCGCGCTTGACGGCATCAATCGCCAGCCCCATCGAGCTGCCGCGCGCCTTGCGCAGCGCCTGGCTGGGCTTGTCATCGCCCGAAACCACACCGGTGGTGTGCAGGATTTCGGAAGCGGCGCGCAGATTGGGGTGGTTTTCCAGCGCGGCTTTGATCGGGGTTTCATCACCGACCAACAGGAAGCGCAGACCGTCGTGCCGATGGCGTGCCATCGCAGCTCCGGCGATCATGACGCGAACGCCACCATCGCCGCCCATCGCATCGATCGCGATCCGCGGCGTAAGTCCCACCAGTCAGTCCCCCCGGGAAAGCGTCAGGCGCCGACGGCCACCACTTCGCGGCCGTTATAATGACCACATGCCGAACACATGTTGTGCGGGCGCTTCAGCTCGCCGCAGTTCGGGCATTCCTGAAAGGATTCGACCTTCAGCGAATCGTGGCTGCGGCGCATGCCGCGCTTCGACGGGGATGTTTTTCGCTTCGGAACGGCCATGTCAAATCCTGTTCATCTTAAAATTCGGTCCAATCGGTCCCGCCTTGTCCTCCGTTGCTTCGCCATGACCAAATTGCCTGTCGCGGGGCCATTTTCGGTTCGATCAAGGATCGCCGAAGCACAGCGCAGCGCAGCAGGTGCCATGAATCAGTTCAGGATTCGGGTGCCGGATGCGGCGGGGCTATAGCGTTTCCGGGGCCAAAGGCAAGTCTTTGCATCACCACGCCGCGATGCTTGCGGGCGGGGTTGCGGGGCACGCGGCGGCATGCAACACCGCTGCGCGGGGGCGCACAGGGTCCGCGCCGCACCAAGATGGAGGGGTAATATGACAATTTGGCTTCCAATCAGCCTGACAATCGCGGCGGCGGCGGCGTTGATCAACATCTGGCTGTCGATCCGCGTCGGGCAAGTGCGCACCAAGGAAAAAGTGTTTGTCGGCGACGGCGGCAATGATGCGGTGGTGCGCCGGATGCGCGCGCACAGCAATTTCGTCGAAAATACGCCCTTTGTGCTGATGTTGATCGTGCTGCTGGAACTGGCGTGCGGTCAATCGGTCTGGCTGTGGGCAGCGGGCGGGCTG
>JBEGPL010000021.1:0-2996 GCA_041181445.1 Pseudomonadota bacterium | reverse complement strand
AATAATAAAGCAGCCCGATCCACAAAATGCCCGCGAACGTGTGCAGCCAGCGCATGATGGCGCCCCCCGCCGTTGCGGCATCCTCGAAATTCTGGCCGTTCAGCCCGAACATCACCGCGATGGCGAGCGCAACGCCGGCGGCGAGCACATAATTGAGATTGTCGAAAAATTTGCCCATGATCTTTTCCCTCTGTTGACCGGACCGGTGCGGTGCGACCCGGCGTCCTTCGGCGGCGACTATGGCATTGCCAGCCGCGCCCCTCAACCCTTGTTCGGCGAAGCTGACGGATTAGTCGGGGGCTATTCGGCGTCGGCCGCGGACGGCGGCCCTTCCAGATTGAGCCCGTGGCGCATCATCAGCGGCAGTTGCGACAGGGCAAAGGCGAACGACGCGGCGGTCATCCCCCACACTTTGACCGTCAGCCATGTTTCAAAGTCGAGTGCGGCGCGCAGCGCTTCATTGGTGATCGCCAACAGCGCAAAGAACAGCCCCCAGTTGCGCGACAATTTCATCCAGCCGGTCTCATCCAGCCCGTCATAGGCGGCCTGAAGCAGATATTTGAGCAAGGGCCGCCCGCGCGCCCAGCCGCCCAGCAGCAACAGCGCAAAGCCCGTGTAAATGATCGTCGGCTTGATCTGAATGAATTTTTCGTCGTGAAAATACCAGGTCAGCGCGCCAAAGCCGATCACCAGCACCGCCGACAGCCACAACATCGGCGACACTTTTCCCAGTTTCCACTTCGACACCGCGACGGCAATCGCAATGGCGACCATGAACGCCAGCGTGCCGCGGATCGCCGCAGCCGTGGCGGCGAACGCGCCGTCGCCATCTTGCGAAAATTTGAACACCAGGAAAAAGACCAGCAACGGCCCGTAATCGATCAAGAAGGGGAGCGCGCCGTGTGCGGCGGGTTTGGCAGGTGCCGCGGACGGGGGCGTTTCATTTGTCATTGCAAATTCCCGGAAATCGCATCGGCCAGCTGGCGCGCATCGAACGGGCGCAAATCGTCCAGCGTTTCGCCGATGCCGATGGCGTGGATGGGCAAGCCATGGCGTTCGGCGGCGGCGACCAGCACCCCGCCGCGCGCGGTGCCGTCGAGTTTGGTCATCACCAGCCCGGTGACCCCGGCAAGGTCGCGGAACACGTCGATCTGCGACAGCGCATTCTGGCCGGTCGTCGCGTCGAGCACGAGGATGACATTGTGCGGCGCGGCGGGGTTGAGCCGTCCCAGCACGCGCTTAATCTTCGCCAGTTCGTCCATCAACTCGCGCTTGTTCTGGAGCCGCCCGGCGGTGTCGACGATCAGCACGTCGATGCCGGTCGCGGTCGCCTGTTTGACCGCATCGAACACGATCCCGGCAGCGTCGCCGCCCTCGGGCCCGGTGACAATCGGCACGCCCAGCCGCTCGGCCCAGATTTTCAGCTGGCCGATGGCGGCGGCGCGGAATGTGTCGCCCGCGACCAGCATCACGCCATAATCCTGTTCCTGGAACAGATGCGCCAGCTTGGCGATGGTCGTCGTCTTGCCCGACCCGTTGACGCCGATCACCAAAATGACCTGCGGGCGCGGAAAGGCGTCGATCTCCAGCGGCCGGGCGACGGGGCGCAGCACCGCTTCGATCTCGTCGGCCAACAGCGCGCGCAGCCCGGCGTCGCCGGCCTCGCGCTCGAACCGCCCGCTCGCCAGCCGTTCGCGGATGCGCGCCGCCATTGCCGGGCCCAGGTCAGCGCCGATCAGCGCGTCTTCGATGCGGTCAAGGTCGTCGGCATCCAGCGAGCCCTTTGACAAAAGGCCGCCCAGATTCTCGCCAATTTTTTCGGACGTGCGCTTCAGCCCGCCAAACAGCCGCTGCGTCCATGTTGCTTCGCTCATGGCGCGACCCTTTGCACGGCGAGCACGCCGGTGCCAACTGAAAGCGCGCGCACGCGGATGATTTCGCCCGGCGGCGCGTCGGCATCCAACATCAGGCTGGCAAAGTTCGGCGCATGGCCACTGCGCCCGTCGCGTTCGACCAGCATGGTGATGTCAGTGCCGACCTGCGCCGCCAGCCAGCGGTCGCGGCGGGCGCGGCTCGCATCGCGCAGCGCGGCGGCGCGGGCCTTGGCGATAGCGCGGTCGACTTGCGG
Organism: Pseudomonadota bacterium; assembly: GCA_041181445.1. Taxonomy (GTDB): domain Bacteria; phylum Pseudomonadota; class Alphaproteobacteria; order Sphingomonadales; family Sphingomonadaceae; genus Sphingopyxis. The sequence continues at coordinate 868 of JBEGPL010000021.1, read as the reverse complement.
CATCCGCGCGGCGGGGGTGCCGCGGCGCGGGCTGAACGGAAAAATATGGCCGTGGACAATGTCGCAGTCATCAATCAGCGTCAGGCTGTTCGCCGCCGCCGCGTCATCCTCGGTCGGGAAACCGGCGATCAGGTCGGCGCCGATGGCGATGTCGGGGCGGGCGGACTTTAGCCGGTGAACCAAAGCGACGGCATCGGCGCGGCTGTGGCGGCGCTTCATCCGTTTCAGGATCATGTCGTCGCCGGCCTGGAGCGACAGATGGACGTGCGGCATCACGCGCGGATCGCCGGTGATCCGGTCGAACAGCCGGTCGTCGATCTCGACCGAATCAAGCGACGAGAGGCGCAGGCGGGGCAGGTCCGGGACGCCGTCCAGGATCGCATCGACCAGATGGCCCAGCGTCGGCGTGCCGGGCAGGTCGTGGCCGTAACTGGTGACATCAACGCCGGTCAGCACGACCTCGCCATGACCGCCATCGACGGCGCGCGCGGTGGCTTCGACGACGGCGGCGAGCGGCGCAGACCGGCTGTCCCCGCGCCCGAACGGGATGATGCAAAAGGTGCATCGATGGTCGCACCCGGTCTGCACCGCGATGAAGGCGCGGGCATGGCTGCGGCCGCTGACCACGGGGGCGAACGCGATGCCGTCGTCGGCAAAGACGCTGCGAAAGGGGGCGTTGCGCCCGACGCGATAGGCGGCGGGGTCGCGCTTGTCGGCATTGCCAACCACCGCCGCAACCTCTGGCATCGCGGCATAAGCGGCGTGGCTGATGTCGGCGCCGCAGCCGGTGACGATGATCCGGCGGCCGGGCTGCGCGCGGGCAAGACGGCGGATCGTCTGGCGGACCTGCCGTTCGGCCTCGTTGGTC
>JBEGPL010000020.1:0-4901 GCA_041181445.1 Pseudomonadota bacterium | reverse complement strand
CTTGTTGCATCATATGATAGAGGTGATCGGCGCAGTCGGCTTCGCTGGCGCGCGTCCGGCGCGAAAAGTCGACCGACCACCATTGCACCGGTTGCGGCATTGGCTTGCCGCGTTCGAGCATCAGATAATGGCCGGCGGGCAATTTCCGGACGCCCGCGACAATGCACGCATCGTCGGGAACATAGCCCAGTGCAAAATAATCCTCGACCGCGCGAAAATCGGCATCGACGCGCAATTGCGGACAGCGCAGCAAGCCCTTGAGCTCCGACGCAAACGCCACCGCGCCGTCGGACAGGCGCGCATAATGCAGCGGTTTCACCCCCATCCGGTCGCGCGCCATGAACAGGCAACCGCGCCGATGGTCGTGAATGGCAAAGGCGAACATGCCGTTGAGGTGGCTCAGGCAATCGACGCCCCATTGCCGCCACGCCGCCAATATGACTTCGGTGTCGCCCGCCGTGCGGAACCGGTGGCCGCGCGATTCGAGTTCGGCGCGCAAGGCCCGGAAATTATAGATTTCACCATTGTAGCTGATCACACAGGCTTCGTCGTCGGACGCCATCGGTTGCGGGCTGCCGTCCAGATCGACAATCGCGAGCCGCAAATGGCCCAGCCCGACCCCCGGCGCGGTCCAGATGCCCGACCCGTCGGGGCCGCGATGACCCATCGGCGTCAGCATCGCGCGGACGCGCGCATCGTCGACCGGCTTTGCCGTTTCGAGATGATAAAGACCTGCAATCCCGCACATGATTGAATCGCCTAGCGGATTTGAATCGCGCGGTCAGCCATTTGATCGATCGGCCCGGCCGATTTTGCAAACGCCGCAATGGCATCGCGCGCCGGGGCGCCGGGATAATCCTCGGCCGAGATGATCAGCGCCACCGCGCGCGGATCGCCGCCCAGCAGCCGCGCCTTGATCCCCGCCAGCTTGGCGCGCGCCGGACTGGCCGTGGTCACGCCGTCAAGCCGATACCATATCGCCGCGTCGCGGTTCACCGGGCCGGGGTGGAACATGCGGTCGACGCGGCCCCCGGCGATTGGCGGCGCGGCCGCCGCCCATGTCCATCTGGCGTCGCTGCCCTGGCCAAAACCGACGATCTCCCTGCCCTCGGCCTGCCGTGCAAAGGCGGTGATGACGACATCAACCTGTTGTCCGCGTCCATTGCGATAGCGGCGCTGCACCGTCCGTTCCGCGCCGTCAAAGCGCGGCGTCCACGCGGCCTGCGGCGCGGCGGTGTCGGCCATCCACCCCGGCGGCGCATCAAGCACCAGCGACGGCGGCAGCGCGCCTGCTCGCGCGCCCGTAACCATGCCCCAGCCGAGCGGCAACGCGATTGCTGTGCCCAGCAGTCCCGCCGCCTTTGGCCAGGTCAGCGTGCGCGTTACCGGCCCCGCCAACGCGGCAAGATCGAACGGCGGATCGTCGGCGGGTCGGTCGAAAAATTTCCATGCCGCCCCCATGACGATCAGGATGACGACACCGAAAAAGACCCAGCCATAGAAAATATGGTCAAAACTGGCGGCGAAACCAATGTCGACCTTTTCGGCGATATAGATGGTCCCGAACGCGCGGATACCATTAGCGACAATCGCGGTTACGGCGGCAAAGACCATGAACGCCGCGCGCCGCCACCAGCTTTTGAAGCACAGGTTCGCCGCCAGCGCGGCATAGGCGATCATCGCGATCAGGAATTTGACGCCGCTGCACGCCTCCGCAACTTCGAAAAAGCCGCCGGGCGTGGTGATGAACACGCCGTCGATATGCGCGGGGATTCCCGCCCAGCCGATCATCGCAATCGTGATCTTCGCGGTCAGCGTTTGCAGCGCGGGCACCATCTCCTCACCAAACGGCACAAGCAGGGTCATGTAAAACAACGGAAACATCAACGCGCGGCCCGCTTTGGGACCAAGCAAACCGACGACCGCGCTGATCAGCATCGCCACCAGCCCCGCCTGTCGGAACAGCCCGACCCCGCCGACGTCCCCCGCCAGCCAGAGCAGCGCCGCGCCCAGCGCCGCGAGGGACGCGGGTGCCCATGGCGCCGGCGTCAGTTGCCGGAGCAGCGGCCAGCGCTGCACAACCAGCCAGCCGATCAACGGCACCATCAACAGGCAATGGTTGAACGTCGAACTGTCCCACCAAATGCGCGCCATGTCGGCGGCATCGCGCGCGAACAATGTCAACAGCGCCGCCCACGCCAGCGCCAGCACCGCCAGCGGGCGGCGCCACGGCAGCGGGATGGCTGCGGTACGGCTCATAGGCCCAGCAGGCCCGCCAGCGGGGCCATGCGCGCATCCCAGCCATAATGACTGATCATGCGAGCCCGCGCCGCCGCGCCCATCGCGCGGGCCCGCGCCGGATCGACACAGATCGATGTCAGGGCCGCCGCCATCGCCGCTGCGCCATCGGCAACAGCCAGATGCACGCCGTCATCGGCGTCAATCCCTTCGGCAGCGGCGGCACTGACGACCACCGGCCGCGCCATCGCCAGCGCCTCCAGCACCTTGTTCTGCACCCCGCGCGCGAGCAGCAGCGGCGCCGCGATCACATCGGCACGCGCCAGCCATGGGCGCACGTCGGGCACGGCGCCGGTGACAATGACGCCGTCGACCTTGGCGAGCGCGGTGACCTCGGCGGTCGGCGCGCGGCCAACAATGGCAAAGCGCGCGTGCGGTGTCATCGCCCGCCAGCGCGGCAGCACGTCGCGCACGAACCACGCCGCCGCGTCGACGTTGGGGCGGTAATCCATCTGGCCGGTGAACACGGCGAGCGGCCCCGTCCCGCCCGAGTCCGGCGACAGCCGGGCAAAGTCGGCGTGCGGGTCGAAAAATTCGGTGTCGATGCCATTGCCCATCGCGTGGACGCTGTCCGTCCCCAGCCCGCTGCGGCTGCGGAACAACGCCGCTTCGGCTTCGCTCACGAACAGGCTGGCGTCGACGCGGCGGGCCAGCGCGGCTTCATAGGCGGCCAGCATCTGGCCTTCGCGGCCATGGACCCAGCGCAGCGGACCGGCGCGACCATCGGCGGCATAGGCATCGAACTTGGCCGAATCGACATCGACGAAATCCATGACAATCGGGCCGGAAAAATGGCTGCGCGGCGGGATATATTGGCCCATCTGGCTGGAAAAGCCGACGATATGGCTGATCGGACCATGGCGGATCATGCCGCCAACATGGTGCGCCAGACCGGCATCGCGGAACATTTCCACCGACGCGGGCGTCCCCTTTGCCAGCGCACGGATGATCGCGGCCGGGCGGCTGACCCGGCGCGGCGCCAGAAAAATCGAAGCCGCCATCGGTGCCATTTTCGCATGTGCGATGTCGCCGTCATGGTCGTCATCGACCAGCGCCGCGACATGGACATTGCCCAGCTTTGTCAGCGCCTGGAAGATCTGCCAGCTGCGGATGCGGTCGCCGCGGTCGGGGGGCCAGGGTGCGCGGTGGGCCAGGAACAGGATTTCGGCCATCACCCCAGCCCTTTGGCGATCCACGGCCCCAAAATATTGGCGACAGGCAGCGGCAAGCGCTTCCACGCCGCAACCTGAAAGCGATATTTGGCGCTCAACGGGTTAATGTCGCGCGGCGGCGCACCGTCGGCGGTCCACACGCCATAAGTCAGCGGCTGCGGCTCAAAGCCCCAGTTCTTCTTATAGCTGTATGGCCCCGTCCCGACCTTTGACCGGCCGAAATCGAACCGCGTGCAGCCGCGCGCGCGCGCGTGCAGCATCAGCGCATAATACATCCGCTCGTTCGCCCGGCTTTGCCGCGCATCGGCGGTGCCGCCACCCCAATAGGGCATGACGACGCCGCCATGATACAGGCTGAGCACGCTCGCCACTGGCCGGCCGCCGTCATAAACGGTCAAAATGTCGGCATCGTCGCCGAACGCGTCGAGCACCGCGTCGAACAGGCCGCGCGGGAACACCGGCGTGCCCAGATTGCGCACGCTTTGCGCATAGACGGCATAATGGTCGGCGCGGTCCTGTGCCCCCGCGCCGGTGCGGACGGTCAGGTCGCCCGCCAGCGCCTTGCGCACCTCGGCGCGCTGCTTGCGCGGAATGGCGTTGAGCTGCGCCTCATCATCGGCGGCCAGATCCGTCACGAAACCGGCGTAGACGTCGCTTTTTGCTGTCCAGCCGGGGGCGTCGGGCACGGGCCCGCCGCGCAGATCGATCGCCCCGACGCCCAGCGACCGGGCGAGCGCCGCCGCACCCTCGGCCAGCATCGCGGCAGCGCGTGGATCGGCGGTGACAATGCCGCCACCAACCGCGAACCCCGCCGAAACCAGCGCAGAACCAAAGAGCGGCGATTTCACATGGTGCAGCGGCAAAATGCCGACCCGTTCGCCGCGCGCGTCGCGCACGCCCAAGAGGTGCAGCCGATGTCCCGTCGCGGCGCTGATCGCGCGGCCCCACGCCAGTTCATGGAAGGGTGACGCGGCATTCTCCGCCAGAAACGCGGCCCATTCGCCATCGGCAATGTCGGCGACCAGGGTCAGCGGCGCCGCGTCGGGCACGATGATGTTCGGCATCGCGTTCATGCTGCGGCCCGCCATTCGGGCGCGGCACCGGCGGCGCTGCCGATCACGTCGTCGGCGCGGGTCCATTCAAAATCATCCAGTAATCGCCGCAGCTTGCCTGCCATAGCGGACAAGCCGCTGTAATGCCGGATGCGCGAGCGCAGCGGCGCGCCGGCGACGCGCGGCTGGCCGGGGTCAATTTCCCATGGGTGGAAATAGAGGATTGCCGGATGTCCTTCGGCGTTCATCCGTTCGATCGCCCAGCGCGAAAAACCATAGGGCAGCATCCGGAAAAAACCGCCGCCGCCTGCCGCGAGAGTCCGCCCGGCAATCCGCGCGGTGGTCACCGGCCATTCGACCAGGTCGGCATCGGCCAGCG
>JBEGPL010000019.1:0-10548 GCA_041181445.1 Pseudomonadota bacterium | reverse complement strand
CGGCGTGATCATCAAGGATTTGGATGGAAATAACCTGCCATTTTCTCCGACGTGGAAGATTTCTATAGGCATACAATATGAAGCCGAGTTGGGCGACGGATGGACGCTGACGCCGCGGCTCGACCATTATATGCAGGGCCAGTATTTCGGCACAATCTTTGCCAAGCCAATTGATCGCTTCGCCGGCTATAGTCAAACAGACCTCAAGCTGGTGCTGAAGCCCGGCCACGACAGCTGGGACTTGCGCGCCTATGCGAAGAATCTGTTCAACAACGATGATGTGGTCCGCATGTCGCAAGAAGGACCGCTGGTTGGGCGATTCCGCAGCTTGATTATTTTGGAACCGCGAACCTATGGCATCGAGGCGACCGTTCGCTTTTGATCGAGGCCAAGTCACAACTCCCAAGTGAGGCCGGCTTGCTGATTTCACTTGCCCATCACTGGCGGCACGTCGCATGCGGGGCGTGCCGCTACTTTTTTGACCTGCACCGGTCGCTAAAGGACATTGCCATGACCCACCGTCTTGCATTGCTGCTCTCACTGCTGGCGCTCACCGTTGCGCCGCTGTCCGCCACCGCAATGGTCGGGCCCGCATCGGCAGAAGGCCCCGAACTGATGACCGGCGCATGGCCGATCGGGACCGGCACGATGACCATGCCCCTGGTTGATCGGTGGATGATCGCGCCGTCGGGCGCGGGTCTTGTGCGCCGTGAGGTTGCGCTGCGTTACTGGTATCCAGCGGTTGCGGGTGCCAAGGGCCGTCCGGCTATCTATCGCCACAGCGTCAAAATGCCGAGCCAGACGATTGTTGTGCCGCCCGAAACCGGGCGCGCAGTATCGGGCGCAAGGCAAGCGCCTGGTCGCTATCCGCTGATCATATTGTCGCACGGCTTTGGCGGATGGAACACGCATTTCAGCCGATTGGGCGAAGCATTGGCATCGCACGGCTATGTCGTCGTGTCGATTGGTCATGGCGATGAGCCCTATTCCGATGTTCCCGGATTTTCGCGCTCGTTCGGCAACGTGCTGCTGGGTCGTGCGCAGGATCAGCGCCATGTGCTGAAACATATTGTTGCGGCGGCGGGCACGACGGGTCCCTTTGGCCAAATCGATATCGACCATATCGGTCTGCTCGGCTATTCGATGGGCGGGTACGGCGCGCTGGCGACTGCGGGAGCTGCCTATGATCAGGAGGGCGCTCCCTTTTCCGCTGTTCCGCTGGCGTTGCGCCGTTCGGCCTTGTCGCCCGATCCGGAAACGGCGGCGATGATCAAGTCGGTGGTGCTGGTCGCGCCTTGGGGTGGGCAGCCGGACAACCGCGTGTGGCAGGCTGACGCGCTGGCAGATGTGAAGCAGCCGGTGCTCATGATTGCGGGCGATCACGACGATGTTGTCAATTATGACGCGGGCATCCGGTGGATATTCGACCACCTCGCCGCGAGTGACCGCCGCATGCTGGTGTTTCGCGAGGCACGGCACAATGTGCTGGGCAATGCCGTTGATCTGGGTCCGGCAGCGAATGCCGCCGCCATCGGCTATGCTTATGAGCCGGTTTGGCGTCAGGACCGGATTAACGCCATCAACCAGCATTTTGTCGCCGCTTTTTTTGACCTGACGCTGAAAGGCGATGAGAGGCGCCGCGCCTATTTGGATGTTGCAACGCCTGTCGCGGGCGACGGCACATGGACGGTGCCCTTCGGGACAGGCGACAATGGCGCACTGGCGGGGGACGGCGAACCCGCGTATTGGCGCGGATTCGCACGCCGCTGGGCCTTGGGACTGGAAATGCATCACCACCCGGCGGGCGATGAGATGACGCAGAAGGGAAAATGATGACGCGCGCAATTTTCGATCTGACCGGCCATGTCGCGTTGGTGACCGGCGGTAACGGCGGGCTGGGGCTGGCGATGGCGAAGGGACTGGCAAAGGCCGGGGCTTCGATCGCGATCTGGGGCCGTAACGATGCGAAAAATGCGGCGGCGCTGGCCGAATTGCGCGCGATGGGTGCGACGGCACAGGCCTTCGTTGCCGACGTGACCGATCCCGTGTCGGCGGCATCGGCCTTTGCGGAGACCATTTCCCATTATGGTCACATCGACAGTTGCTTCGCCAACGCCGGCGGGTCGGGCGCGCGCGGTCCGTTCCATTTGCTCAGCGGCGACCAGTGGCGCGCCGCCATCGACCTCAACATGACAAGCGTCATCGAAACGTTCAAGCTGGCCGTCGCGCACTGGCTGGAAACCAAGCGCCCCGGCAAATTGATTGTCACGTCGTCGGTCGCGGCCGAAATCGGCATCCCGATGGCGACGCCTTATTCGGCGACCAAGGCGGCCATGCAGGGGTTGGTCCGCGGGCTGGCGATTGAATATGGCCGCGCCGGTATACAGGCGAACGCCCTGCTGCCCGGCTTTATCGAGACCGAAATGTCGCTGGACACGCCGCAGGCGTTTCAGGAAGCAGCCAAGCGCCGCGTCGCCTCTGGCCAGATTGGCAAGCTGACCGACATGGAGGGAATTGCGGTCTATCTGGCTGCGCCGGAAAGCCATTTCATGACCGGCCAGTGTCTGGTGATCGACGGCGGGCACACCATCTTTCCGATGTGAGCCGCCGTCGAGGCGGCGGGGGCGGCCTAAACCCGCCGCAGCGCCTGTCGCGCCATATAGTCATTCTTCACGCCCGTGATGGTGCCCAGAATCATCGTGACCGTAAGGTCCTCCAGCAGCTGCAAGTCGATGTCGTGTCGCAGCAGATACGACCCTGCCGACGCGGGCAAGCCGAACGAGATGTCGGTTGCGGCGCGGGCGATGTCGCGCGGCAGGTCGAAATGGGCGATGACGATATCGGTCAGGTAATCGACCGCACGGTCGCGGGCAAAATCGGTCGGGTCGTGCATGTCGGCAACGCTGGGTTCGTGCTGCAACCGTTCGATAATCAACCCGCGTTCGGCGATATAGCCCAGATAGACGTGTGTGACCGACCGGACGAGACCTTCGAACGTGTCGGCTTTTTCCGCCGCCTGCGTCTGGAGCCACCGCATCTGCCGCATCTCGCGCTGATAGAGTTCGCGCAACAAGGTGGTCAGGTTCGGGAAATAGGCATAGACGAGCGACTTGCTGATCCCCGCTTCGCGCCCGATCTGTTCGATGGTCAGCGTTGCCAACCCCTCGCGCGCGACAATGTCGGCGGTGTGGTCCAATATCAAACTGCGGCGTTTTTCGGGGTCAAGCCGCCGCCGCGCCGTTTTTGCCAAGGTCCCCATGCCTGTCCGATATCACAATTTGTCGTGCGGAAAAGCAGAATTGGTAACGCAAGGTGCCGAAAGCCTCACGCTGGCGGGGGCGCCGTCGCCAGCCGGGAGGCGACCGATTCCCCGGCGCCCGCGTTCACATTTTGCTGGACGGCGAACAGGTTCCCCTCCGGGTCATAGGCATATTGCACGCGCCAGCCGCCAATGGTCACGACGCCGCCCGCCAGCCGCACGCTCAGCTTTTTCAGCCGCGCACGCTCGACGCTCAGGTCGGCGACTTCCAGCGCGAAACTATTATAGCCGATGGTGTCGAGTGTGCGGTCGCCGGTCGGGGCCGGGGTGCGCGGTTTGACATATTCCCACACTTCAATGTCCATATTGCCGACATTGATCCAGCCGCCGCGGATGCTGAGCCCGTCGATCCCCGCAACGTCGTCGAGCCTTGGCCGGTTTTCCTGTTCAATTGTGCGGTGGGCTTTTCGGCCCAGCACTCCGGCATAGAAGACCAGCATGGCGTCGCGGTCGTGCACCGTGTTGGCGATGTGGGTGATCCACGCCGCTTCGCCGCGTTTGGGCGCATCGAGCGATTCATTCTCGATCATGATCCCGTCGGGATCGTGGCCATAGGCATAACGCACACCATAGCCGCCGATGTCGACGCCGTCGCGCGGGCCAAAGCGCGAGATGACCGCGAGCCCCGCCGCCATGAAACGCAGGATCGCCGGGTTCGTGGACCAGGACTGGAAACAGATGTGGCTGTAACCGGCGCCAGTGACAGGATGCGGCGTTCCGGGCGCGGCGGCATCGCCGGGCTCGAAATCCATCAACTGGATAAAGCCCGTGGGCATTTCCACCAGCGCGATGTCAACGGTGCGGTGGCGCCGTGACAGCAGCTTGGCCGGAAAGCGGCTGGCGGGGACAGTATAGCGGCGGAGCACCCGATATGGCACGGCTTTGCCGTAGAATGCGACGGTGGCGTCGATGTCGGACACGGTGATCGCGACATGGCGGATGCCCTTCACCGGCAAGACATCGGTCGATTGCGCGATGCCGCCGCCCTGCGCGCGTGCGGGCGCGGCAACAGCCAACAGTGCGGCGGCGGCGCAGCAAATCGCCGTGCGTGCCGTCTTGTTCATTTCATTTCATCCTTTGCCGGGCCGAACACCAGCAAGACATTGCCCGGGATTTCACCGAATTTGTCATAGCCCGAATTGACGATCAGCATTCCGCCCGCGACCACCGGTCCGGCGGAATCGATCGACCCGCCAAAACCCTTGACGCCGTTGATCGTGGGAAAGTCGCGGCGGGTGTCGAAACTCCACAACAGCGCGCCATCGCCGCTGGCATAGGCGCGCAGCAAGCCATTGTGCGCCCCGGCAAAAACAATGCCGTCGGTCAACGTGACCGGCGCCGAGATCGCCGTCTCGCACTTGAACGCGCGCTCCGCGCAGGTAAAGGGTTCGATCCGGCTCCACAACGGCGTGCCGCGCGCGACGTCAAAGGCGTGGACGCCGGGGCGGCGCGGTCCGGTCGCGGCCTTGTTGCCGGGTGTATCGGCGATGCCGACATAAAGTGTGCGGCCGTCGCTTGCCATGCCCCAATGGACGCCACCGTTGAAACCGCCCGCGCCCGCGCGCTGCTGCCACAGGATACGGCCATCGTCGTCGGGGTCGAGGGCATAGACCATGCCCGATTTCTGTCCGGCGAGGATAATGTTGCGCCCATCGGCCATCGTGGTCAGAATCGGCGGCGCGCCAAAATCGAGGTCAGGGCCATCTTCCACGGGGCAGTTGGCGCGGCTTTCACCGGTTCGCAGGCACGCGGCGTTCCATGCATCCTGTTTTCGCATCTGGCGCACCCAGCGGATGGCGCCGGTCTTGTGGTCGATGGCGATGATCGCATCGCTCCTGTCGCCGGCGGGCGACGCGTAATTTTCGCCCGTCCCGACATAGATCAACCCGCGCTTGGCATCGACCGTTGGCGGCGACCACACTGGCGCGCCCGACGGTCCGTAATTCTGCACACCCGTTGCATTGCGCGTCGTCGTTTTGGGCGGATCGACGCTGTACATCCGCCACAGCGGCGCACCGGTGCGCGCGTCGAGCGCGGTCACACCGCCGCGAAAAGTGCAACATTCATACGCCGGGTCGGCGGCGTTGACGATTTCGATCGATGACATGGGGACATAGAGCCGGTCGCCGTCGAGCGTCGGTGATCCGGTGATCATCCCGGCGGGGTGATCGCGGACCGCATGCTTCCAGACCAGGGCGCCGGTGCGCGCGTCGAGCGCATAGGCGTTGGCGGAAAAGTCACCGAAATAGAGCCGGTCGGGACGCCCGTCAGCGTCAACGCCAATGGTCGGTGCGACGCGGACTTCCGCGTCGGCATCGAACGTCCACCAGATGCAGCCGCTCTTGGTGTCGAGCGCATAGACGCGGCCGTCGGGGCTGCCGGTAAAGATGGCTTCGCGGGTCACGGCGGGCTGCGACCGGGCGCGCGTATTGCCGGGGTGGGCGAACGCCCATTTCAGTTCGAGCTTGCCAATGTTGGCCGGGGTGATGCCGCCGACGCTGGCGGGCTGATAGCGGCTGTTGGTCAGCCCATTGCCCCAGCGGTTCCACAGCGGCGCGCCGGCAAAGGCAAGGCTGCCCTTGCAGCGCGGTCCGGCCAGCGTCGCTGATCCGCCACCCAGCCAGGTCGCGAGAAGCTGGCGATCCGCCGGGGTCAGCGCCTTGCCCTGATCGCGCATCAATCCGGTGTTGAGCGCGTTGGCGATGGCGGCGGGGGTGCGCATTTCGAGCGCGGCGCGCGTCGGCGCACCCGACCCGGCGGCATCGTGACACGCAGCGCAATTGTCCTTGAACAAACCGGCGGCGCGGTCGCGGTCGGCGCTCGACAGTCCGGAACCGCCCGAACAGCCCGCGAGCAGGACCGCCGCCGCAGACATGAAAATTGACGTTTGCGGGCGATGCGTCATCATGTCGATCCGTCTTTTCTGCCAGCCGGGATTTACGAGCATTGCCTATCCGTTATTGACGAATGATGCAACAACAAATAGATTTGGACGATGGTGGACCCAAAGTTTCGTTATGTAGTATCGCTCTTCGCAGCGCTGATGGCCGCGGGCTGCGGCGCGCAAATGGCCGCTGAACCGCCGCCGCGCGCGGCGCAAGCCGCGTCGGACCCGGCCGTGCTGCACGCCAATGCGCAGCGTGCTGCGGGCAGCGCCGAATATCGCGAGGGCTGGTTCGGCACGGGCGATGCGCGGCTTCATTATGTCGAGGCCGGGTCGGGTCCGCTGGTCATTTTCTATCACGGCTTCCCGTCGTTCTGGTATTGCTGGTTCGACCAGATGGAGGCGCTGAAGTTCGGCTACCGCGTCGTCGCTGTGGACGCGCCGGGTGCCGGGCTGTCGGCCAGACCGACCGACGCGAAGGCATATCACGTCGCGAATCTCGCCCGCCAGCTGGACGATTTTGCCCGGCATTTGAACGGTGATCAGCGCTTTACGCTGGTCGGGCATGACTGGGGTGCGGCGCTGTCATTCGCTTTTGCCCAGGGCTATCCGGACCGGCTGAATGGCGTCGTCGGCATCGCCGCACCACCGTACAACCAGTTTCTCGATATTGTCCGCAACGACCCAGAACAGCGAAAGCGGTCGAACTATATGCCGGAACTGATCGCAATGACGCCCGCGCGCATAGCCGCGACAGGCATGCCGCAAAAATTATGGGCGGTCGGCTATGGCGAACAGGTCGCCAGCGGCGGGATCAGCGTGGCCGAAGGCGAATTGTTCCGAAACGCGCTCGCCGATCCGCTGACGATCGACGGCGGAATCGCATGGTACCGCGCCAATGTGCCCGCCTTTGCCGACATCGGACCCGACAACCACTGGCCGCAAGGGGCGGGCAAGATCAAACCGCCCGCGCTGCTGATCTGGGGCGGGCGCGACCCTGTGTTCGTCGATGCGGTCCCGGCGACATTCGCCGACTATGCCGAACGGCCGCGAGTCGTGACGGTCGCGGGCGCCAATCATTTCGTGATGATGGAGGCACCCGGTACGGTGAATGCCGAGCTGTCGGGGTTTTTGAAGGCCAACAGCCCGGACTAGCCGAACAACTGGCCGTCAAACAATTTGCGTGCAGTGCGCAGCAGCGCCGCCGATCTGACCGCACCGTCATCGTCCAGTTCGAGCACGCAGCTCATCTCGCCGGTCGGATGCTCGACTGAAATCAGCTTGCGGGCGCCACCGGGAATGGCGGCAACGGTCGCGGCCGGCCCGCCGGGGACCAGACAGGCTGACGCAACGCTGACCGCGCCCAGCACGCCGATGGCCGCATGCGCGCGGTGCGGGATGAAGCTGCGAACGGTGACCGCTCCGCCGTGGCGCGGCGGCGCAACCAGCATCATCTTCGGCACCGATTTGTCGGCGACATCGCCCAGATTCATCATCGGCCCGGCGGCAAGCCGGATCGCTTCGATCCGCGCCTTCAGCGCGCTATTGCCGTCCAGCGTGTCGCGGTCTTCATATCCGGTCACGCCGACATCGACAGCGCGCATCACGACACAGGGCATGCCATTGTCGATCAAGGTGACCGCGATGCCATCGACGATATCGACGGCATTGCCGGTGGGGAGCAATGCGCCGCAGCTCGACCCGGCGGTATCGCGAAATTCCAGCGGAATGGGGGCATGCGTGCCGGGAACGCCATCGATCCGGGCATCGCCGTGATAGCGGACGCCGCCGTCCGGCGTCTGGACAAGCGCGACCGCGACCTGGCCGGTATTTTCCATAAAAATGCGCACCGGCGTTTCCGCGCCCGTCGCCGTGACCAATCCGCGCTCGATGGCGAACGGGCCAACCCCGGCCAGAATATTGCCGCAATTTTGCGCGTCGGTGACAAGGGCTTGGTCGACAAAGACTTGCAGGAACAGATAATCGACGTCGATGCCCGCGCGCGCCGATCTGCGCACGACGGCGACCTTGCTGGTCAGCGGGTCGGCGCCGCCCATGCCGTCAATCTGGCGCGGGTCGGGCGACCCCATGGCGGCGAGCAGAAATTGATCGCGGTCGTCACTGTCGGCGGGCAGGTCGTCGGCCAGAAAATAGCCGCCCTTTGACGTGCCGCCGCGCATCCACATGCAGCGGACCGCGGTCATATGTATTTCAGCCCCATCGCCGCCAGCTTTTCGCGCATCTGATACATGTCCAGCCCCAACTCGCCCGCCGCCAGCCGTGCGCGCTTGTCCCCTTCATTGGCCTCGCGTGCCCGTGCGGCCGCCAACACTGCCGCCGCGTCGGCGCGCTTGACGATGCATACGCCGTCATCATCCGCGACGACGACATCGCCCGCTTCGATGGCGGCCCCGGCGCAAACCACAGGGACGTTGACCGACCCCAGCGACGCCTTGATCGTCCCTTGGGCAAAGATCGCCTTTGACCAGACGGGAAATTGCATGTCGGTCAGGTCGCGGACGTCGCGGATGCCGGCGTTGATGATGAGGCCGCGGCACCCGCGTGCCTGCGCCGAAGTCGCAAGCAGATCGCCGAAATATCCATCCTCGCACGGGCTGGACGGTGCAATCACCAAAATATCACCGTCGCGCAGTTGCTCGATCGCGACATGGACCATCCAGTTGTCGCCCGGCGGCGCGCTGATCGTGACGGCCGATCCGGCGATGCGGGCGCCCGCATAAATCGGCCGCATCGTGGCGGCGAGCAGGCCGGTGCGTCCCTGTGCCTCGTGCACAGTGGCGACGCCGCACGCGGCCAGCCCGTCGATCACGTCGGCGGGCGCGCGCGCGATGTTCTGGACAACGATACCGGTCATTCTGGCCTCCCGAAATGCCGCCCGGTGATGGACGCGCGGCCATGCGGCTGGCAAGACGGAATGATGGCGTTTCCATAAGTTTATGCTAATCCTGTTGGTGATGACTATTTGGGCTCTCAATTTGCGCCACTTGCGGGCGCTGGCCGCCATTGCGCGGCTGGGCAGTATTTCGGCTGCCGCACAGGCCGTCAATCTGACCCAGCCGGCTGTGACCCAGGCGCTGGCGAAACTTGAAGCGACGCTTGGCCAGCCGCTGTTCGAGCGCCGCCCCGATGGCATGACCGCCAACGCTGCCGCGCGGCTGCTGGCCCCGCGGATCGAGGCCGCGTGCGCCCATGTCGCCAGCCCGCGAGTGACGATGGCACAGATGCGGGCATTGATCATGCTGGCTGACAGCGGCAGTTATGCAGGGGCCGGGGCGGCGACTGGACTGGCGCAGCCTTCGTTGCACCGTTCGATAGCCGATTTGTCGCTGGCGCTGCGGCGGTCGTTGGTCGCGCGGCGCGGCAAGGGGGTCGCGCTGACCGACGCCGGACGGCGCACGGTGCGCGCGTTCCGGCTGGCGCGCGCGGAACTGGAGGCGGGACTGTTGGAACTGGCGGCGCTGGGTGGGCGCGAGACGGGGCGGATCACCATCGGGGCAATGCCACTGTCGCGTGCGCGCTTGTTGCCTGCTGCTGTTTGTGCGTTTCACCGTGCCTGGCCCGACGTCCATATCGCCATTGTCGAGGGGTCGTTTCAGGAGTTGATCGAACCGCTGCGTGACGGTGAAATCGACATGATGATCGGCGCTTTGCGCGACCCGGATCCCGGCCTCGATGTCGAACAACGGCCGCTGTTCGACGACCGGCCAGTCGTGATTGGCCGCGCGGGTCATTCGTTGGTCGGGACTGTAATCGATGCGGCGGCGCTCGCGCGCTTTTCATGGACCGTGCCCGGGCCGGGGACGCCGCTGCGCGTGCAGTGGGAGCGGATGTTCAGCGATGCCGCTGTTGCCATTCCGCCCGTGCCAATCACCTGCGGGTCGGTCATCACGATCCGCCAGATTTTGCTGGAAAGCGACTTCCTGACGCTGCTTTCGCCGGATCAGGTCGCGGTCGAGCTGGAAGCCGGATGGCTGACGCAAATTGCCGAAACCCCGCGCGGGCTGACGCGGACCATCGGCGTCACAACGCGCCACGGCTGGCGGCCGACGGCGATGCAACGGGCGTTTACGACCGAACTTGTGACGGTTTCGGCATTCGGTTCAATTCACGAAAACTTATAGGCTGAACACCCTTTATATTGGCGGATGGCCGCCATGCCGCCTAGCGCATGTCGATGGCAATGGCGCTTTCCTTAATCGGCTATGGCGAGGCGGGGC
This sequence comes from Pseudomonadota bacterium, assembly GCA_041181445.1. Lineage (GTDB taxonomy): Bacteria > Pseudomonadota > Alphaproteobacteria > Sphingomonadales > Sphingomonadaceae > Sphingopyxis. The sequence continues at coordinate 107 of JBEGPL010000019.1, read as the reverse complement.
GGACCTTTGCCCGCGCGGCGGGCTGGGAAATGGCGGCGCGCGTGTTTGACGTTCTTCCGCTGGATGCAACTTTTGCCGAAGACGGCGTTACGGGCTGTGCGTCGCTG
>JBEGPL010000018.1:0-6897 GCA_041181445.1 Pseudomonadota bacterium | reverse complement strand
ACATGCGGCGCATTGGCCATCGCCAGCGCATCGTCGACGCTGCTGGCGCGTTCGGCGCCGTCCTCGGCCCAGTCGGGGTCACGGGTCAGCACGATATGGCGGCGACCCTCCAGCAGCGCGGGCAGGCTGTCGAACGTCTTGCGCCCCATGATCATCGGGCACCCCATCGTCAGCCGCTTGAACCGGCGCAGGTCGGCGGGAATGCGCCACGGCATGCGGCCTTGGTCGCCGATGACGCCATTGGCGGCGCGCGCCATGATCAGCGTGATTTCGGGGTGGTTCATACCGCCTTGGGCTCCATCCCGACCCAGCTGACATGGCCCAGCTTGCGCCCGGCGCGGACCTCGGCCTTGCCATAATGATGGACGTGTGCGCCCGCCTGGCCCAGCAGCGCAGGGACGCGGGCGATGTCGCCGCCGATCAGATTGTGCATCACCACCGGCCGCGCGATGGTCGACGTGTCGCCCAGCGGCAGGCCGCAAATCGCGCGGATGTGATTTTCAAACTGGCTCGTCACTGCGCCCTCGATGGTCCAATGGCCGCTGTTGTGGACGCGCGGCGCCATTTCGTTGAATACCGGGCCGTCGGGGCAGGCAAAAAACTCGCACGCCAGCACGCCGACATGGCCAAGTGCGGTGGCCAATGTTTCGGCCTGCTGCGTCGCGGTGGCGATCTGGCCGGCCCAGTCGGCGGGCGCGGGCAGGCGGCTTTCGGCCAAAATGCCCGCGCGGTGGACGTTGTGCGGCGCGTCCCAATGCCGCACTTCGCCGTCGTCGCCGCGCACCACGATGACTGAAAATTCGCCCATGAAATCAACGCGCTCTTCCAGAACGGCGCGCTGCTGGCCGATTACCGCCCATGCGGCGTCGGCGTCGGCGGGCGTGTCGATGCGCGCTTGACCCTTGCCGTCATAACCATCGCGCGCGGTTTTCAGGATCGCGGGGGTGCCAACATGGGCGACGGCGGCGGCAAGGCTGGCGGCGTCGGTCACTTCGGCGTGGCGGGGGACAGACAGGCCCAGCTTGGCGGCAAAGGCTTTTTCGACGAGCCGGTCCTGCGCGACGTTCAGGCTGTCGGCGCCGGGGTGCAGGTTGCCGCCCGCTTCGACCATGTGCGCGGCAACGACGGGGACATTTTCCCATTCGAATGTCGCGACATCGCAGGCAGCCGAAAATGCGGTCAGGCTGACGGCGTCGTCCCACGCGTGCGGCCAGTGCACATCGGCGACGGCCGCGGCGACCGGGCCGGTTTCTGGCGCATAGATATGGACGCGGTATCCCAGCTGCGCCGCCGCCATCGCCAGCATCCGGCCCAGTTGGCCGCCGCCCATGATTCCAACGGTTGAACCCGGCGGCAAGGGCGTCATGCGGCCCCCGGTGCGTCCGACGGCGCGGCGGCGACGGCGTCGCTCTGTGCCGCACGCCACGCTTGCAAGCGCGCGGACAGGGCTGCGTCCTGTGTGGCCAATATGGCGGCGGCGAGCAACGCGGCGTTGACCGCGCCGGCCTTGCCAATCGCCAGCGTCCCGACCGGGATGCCGGCGGGCATCTGGACGATGGACAGCAGGCTGTCCATGCCCGACAGGCTGGCCGAATGCACCGGCACGCCCAGCACGGGCAGGTGCGTCATCGCCGCGACCATGCCGGGCAGATGCGCCGCGCCGCCCGCGCCCGCGATGATGACCGCCAGGCCGCGTGCCGCTGCACCCTTGGCATAATCGGTCATGCGGTCGGGGGTGCGGTGCGCCGAAACGATGCGGACCTCGTGCGCGACGGCCAGTGCGTCGAGCGTCGCGGCGGCGTGCGTCATCGTGTCCCAGTCGGACTGGCTGCCCATGATAATGCCGACGCGCGGTGCGGGGAGCGACATGTCAAAACCCTTGTTCGATGCGGCGGGCCCGCAGCGGCCGCCCTGCTTTCCCCTAGCCTCAACCAGCGGGCAGGGTCCAGCCCCCTTTGCGCGGCGATTTTCGTTCCGCCAGCGCATATGGCTGTTGGCGCGCATTGTCGGCGCGGCATTTACCATATGGTATCAATAGGCTTTTATAGCATGGCGATTGAAACGCCTCGACGCGTCTCTGGCCCGCATCCCGGGTCCGGGCGCTGCCACGGCAGGGACCAGATGATGGACGGCAATGTGTCAAAGGTCGAACCGGCGAACGCCGACGCGCTGGTCGGTGACCCGCCGGGCGACCGGATTCGCGCGCTCAAGTCGGAAAATGATGCGCTGCGCCGCGAAAACCGCGTGCTCAAGATCGCCGTTGCCGAACTGGAACGCGTGTCCGAACGCGACACGCTGACGCCGCTGTATAATCGCCGCTATTTCATCACCGCGATCCACCAGCGCATGGCGCGCGTCCAGCGCTATGGCGAAACCACCGCGATCGTCTATTGCGACGTGAATCAGCTGAAAGCGATCAACGATGCCTGGGGCCACGCCGGCGGTGACTTTGCGCTGATCGAAGTCGCGCGGCGGTTGACGGCGGCGATTCGCACGTCGGACGTTGCGGCGCGGATCGGCGGCGATGAATTTGGCCTGATTCTTGATCATGTCAGCGAAGCCGATGCGCGCGAACAGATGCAGCGACTGTCCGAATCGGTTGCCGCCGAACCGGCGCTGTTCGACGGAAACCTCATCCCGCTGCGCGCGGCATTCGGGCTGGCCATGCTGGCCGACGAACAGAGCGAGGAAGCGCTGCTCGCGCGCGCCGATGCCGATATGTATGCGGCCAAGCAGGCGGGTTGACCGCGCCTCAGGCCAAACGCCTTTCCCCTAACCAAAGATTAACCCTATCGGCGCAACATGCCCCCATGATGATTGGGGGAGAATGACGATGGCCATGGCATTGGACGCGATCCGCGCCGTACAGAATGACATTCACGGGCGCATCGACGCGCTGTCACACGCGCTGCCGCACTGTGCGATCGGCAATCTGGCCGACCGAATCGACGAAATCCGCCGTCTGGCGCACGACAATGGCTTTGCCACCGTCGAATGTCTGGCCAGCACGCTGGCGTCGGCGGTCGCGCGCGGCGGGCGGCAGGCGACAATCCTGTGCTATCTTGACGCGATGAGCGATGCCAACGGTCTGCCGCCGCAGGTGCAACAGGGCGCGGCGCAGGAAGCCTTGCTCGCGTCGGTCGCGCTGCGGCTGCAAAACTGAACGGAAACCGGCGGCGATGGACGCGCTGATGGCGGCGCTGGTCGCGACCTTGCTCGCGGCGGCCGACGGCCGGTCGGGGCAATTGCTCTGCGGGCTGATGACCCAATATGGCCGCGCGCGCTTTGCGCTGTCAGCCTTTGCGGTTGCCACCATCGTCAACGCCGCCGCGTCGGCGGCGGGCGGCATGATTGCCAACGCATCGGTGGGCCAGGGCGTATTGACCCTGTTTCAGGGGATGGCGCTCGTCGGCGCGGCGGTGGCGCTCGTCTGGCCCTATCGAAAGCCGCCGCGGCTTGCGGCATTGCCCGGTCCGGCGTGGCCCGCGCTGACGGCGGCGCTGGCGCTGCTGTTTCTGGGCGATTCGAGCCAGTTTTTGATTTTGACGCTCGCCGGAACCTCGGGCGCAGGCCATTGGGCGGCGATGGGCGGCTGTTTCGGCATTGCCATCGGCTTGCTCCCCGCGCTCGCGATGGGTCCGAAAATCTATGCGCGGCGTGCGATGGTCTGGCTGCGGCGGCTGGCGTGCGCGCTGCTCGCCGGGGCGGGGCTGCGGGCGGTGCTGGCCGCCTTTGGCTTGCTGTAGGCGCCATGAAAAAGGGCGGCGGAACCACAGTTCCCCCGCCCCCTTTGCAAATTCAGACCCAATGGTCGGCCGACGCCCTATTCGGACGTCTGCAGATTGACCGCCGCAAATTTGCCGCGATCATCGACTTCGATGTCGAACGCCAGCCGGTCGCCTTCTTCCAGGCCGACCATGCCGGCGCGTTGCACCGCGCTGATGTGGACAAAGGCATCGGCCTGACCATCATCGCGCGCGATGAAGCCAAAACCCTTGGTGCCGTTAAAGAATTTCACCGTGCCCGTGGTGCGTTCGCCGGTCAGCTGACGGCGGCCGCGGGCGCCCGCCGGGGCGCCGCCTGCGCCGCCCGGACGCGGCGCATCGCTGCGCGGCGAAGGGGTGTCGAGCGCCATCGGCTCGCCTTCGATCTTGATGTCGATGGCCGAAACCTTGCCGTTGCGGTCGACCAGCGTAAAGCCGAGCGGCTGGCCCGAGGCCAGTCCTTCGAGGCCTGCCGCTTCGACCGCGCTGATGTGCACGAACACATCTTCGCCGCCATCGTCGCGCGCGACAAAGCCGAAGCCCTTGGCCGGGTTAAAGAATTTGACGGTTCCGGTGCCTTCGCCGACAACCTGCGCCGGCATGCCGCCGCCGCGCGGCGCGCCGCCACCAAAGCCGCCGCCGCTGCGGCCAGCGCCACCACCGGCACCAGCGCCGCCGCCGAAGCCGCCGCCGCTGTCACCAAAGGAACGGCGCGGTTCGCCATAGCTGTCACTGCGATAGGGGGCGGGTTCGAAATTATCGAAATCGTCGCGTCCGCGGCGGCCCCGGGGGCCACGGCGATCCTTGTTGAAACTCATACTCTATTGTTCGCTTTCGGTTCGTCCAAGACATCGGCGCTTTGATTTGTGACGCCGGACGCGGACGCAACAAACCACAGGCACAGACTCGCCCCATGCCTTTAGCCTTGCTTCATATCGGAAAAAGCCGGTCAATGCGAACAGAAAAGTGGAGCTTGTCTTGCGTGTTCCCTGACGGGAACCGGTCACCCCCCACCCCGTCTCCCCACCCGACCGCCCATCTTACCATCAGGATAAGGCGGTCGCGAGGAGCGGCGCGGCGGGGGGACCGAGGCCAAAACGCCGTGCAAAGTGATTGAGCGCGGCGCGCGCATGGCCTAAGGTCACCGGCATGGCTGTATTTTTATACGAAGAAGACCTGCCTGCGGGCGTCCTGGGACCGGGACCGGTGGCGGTTGATACCGAAACGATGGGGCTCAACCCGCTGCGCGACCGGCTGTGCCTGCTCCAGATTTCGGACGGGTCGGGCGACGAACATCTGGTGCGCTTTGGCCCTGGCAGTGCATTCGACGCGCCGGTGCTCAAAGCCGTGCTGGCCGATCGTGCGCGGATCAAGCTGTTCCACTTTGCGCGGTTCGACCTGGCGTCGATCAAACATTGGCTGGGGGTCGATGCGACGCCGGTTTACTGTACCAAAATCGCCTCACGGCTGGTGCGGACATACACCGACCGCCATGGGCTGAAGGAACTGGTGCGCGAATTGCTGGGACAGGATTTGTCGAAACAGCAGCAGTCGAGCGACTGGGGCGGTCCGGTGCTGAGCGATGCGCAGCGCGAATATGCCGCCAGTGATGTGCGTTATCTGCACGCGATCAAGGCCGAACTCGACCGGCGGCTGGCGCGCGAAGGCCGCACCGAAATGGCGCAGGCCTGTTTCGACTTTCTGCCGATGCGTGCCGCGCTCGACCTCGCCGGATGGGAATCCGCCGACATTTTCGCGCATATGTGACCGGCGGCGCCGCGATGTCCGCTCAGGCCGAACTTGACCGATCGCTGCGCAAGCTGTGGGCCGCGCGCGGCGGCCGCCACGACCGTATCGTCGGCATTTTACGCTATGGCCTGCCGGTCGTCATCGGCGTTGTCGGGGCGTCGCTGATCTTTGCACCGTTCGCGCGGCGCAGCGAAGTCAGCTTTCTCTTGTCGAAAGACAGCGTCGAGGTGGCGAAGGAACGGCTGCGGGTGGTGCGCGCAATCTATCGCGGACAGGATGCAAAGGGTCAGCCCTTTGCCTTGGTTGCCGAGGGTGCGGTCCAGAAAAGCAGCGCCGAACCGGTGGTCGAAATGACCGGCTTGTCAGGGGCGATCCGGCTGGGCGACGGTCCGGCGACGATTGCCGCCCAGACCGGCCGTTACGACATGCGCAGCGAACAAGTTTCGGTGCGCGGGCCGATCACGATTACCGCCGCCGACGGATACCGGCTGACCGCCAGCAACGTGACCATCGACCTGAAAGCGCGCCAGTTGAATAGCAATGGGCCGGTCAAAGGCGCCTTGCAGATTGGCACCTTTTCAGGCAACCGCCTGTTTGTCGATCTTGACGCCCGCACGCTGCGCATCGACGGCGCGGTGCGCATGACCATGGTACAGGGAGCCCTGTGATGACCCGCGCGAAGACCCGCCTGACGCTGGGCGCCTTTGCCTTTGCCGCAACTTCGCTGGCGTGGCTGTCGCTGGGCAGCGGCGACGCGGCGCGGGCGCAGGCGCTGGCCAACCACAACAGCAACGCGCCGGTGGCCTTTGCCGCTGACCATTTCGACTTGCAGGACCGCGCCGACCGCGCCAGTTTCTGGGGCAATGTCCGCGTCGAACAGGCGGGGCTGGTGCTCACCGCCGAGCGGCTGACGGTGGCCTATTCGCGCGCGGGCGGCACCGAAATCAACCGCATCGACGTGTCAGGCGGCGTGACCGTGACCAAGGGCGACGAGAGCGCACGCGGCAGCGTCGCGATCTATGATCTGGACCAGCGGATCATCACGCTGGTCGGCGGCGTCACGTTGCGTCAGGGCGCGAACACCATATCGGGCGGACGGCTGGTGATCGACCTCGACAGCGGGCGCGTCTCGATGGACGGGCGTGGCGGCGCGCGCGACGCGGCGGGCGAACCGATTACGGGCAGCGGCGGCCGCGTGTCGGGCAGTTTTTCGGTCCCGAAACGCAATTAGGCTCTTTTGGGATGGGGCTCCGCCCCGGCACTGCACTTTATCGCTAAAGGTTGAGCGCCGCCCGCCGTAAACGCGGGTGGGATCGTCTGTTCGTGCGGCTATGTGCCATGCGGGCATATGATGGCGGCTGCCCCACTTGCCCGATTTTGCGCC
>JBEGPL010000017.1:0-5299 GCA_041181445.1 Pseudomonadota bacterium | reverse complement strand
CCGCACACTGCGGTGGCTGCACTCCATACTATAACCGAAAGCGCAATAACCATGCGTCGATCTCCCCGGTCGGCATATCGCGCAATCGGAAATGCGGCGATGGCATAAAAGGCAGCGAATGACAGACCGGTCAGAAGGCCTAGCTGGCCGTCGTCGAGTCCTAGCTCAAGCTTTATGTCATCTTGGAACAGGGTGAATATCTGCCGGTCGACATAACTCAATATCGCTACGGCGAAGAGGAGACCGAAAGTGACGTTACGCCGCATGAGTGAAACATTATTGGTCATTAGGCCCTCTATTCAAACAAAAAGGGGAAGGACGGTAAGCCGGCCTTCCCCAAAACGTGACCCTCCGGAGAGAGCAGTTCCCCCATTTAGCTTAGAATTTGACCGTTCCAGTTACGCCGTAGGTACGCGGTTCGGTACGCGAACCCGAAACATAACCGAAAGGTGCGACGATCAGGCTGCTGTTAATGAATCTTTCGTTGGTGAGGTTGCGCCCGAACAGCGCAATTTCAAAATTATCGCCAATATCCACACCAAGTCTCGCCCCGATCTGTCCATTGGCAGGCCGGGTAGTCGCTGCGACAATACCGGCGTTGAACGGGCTTGCCGGGAAGAAATAGGGATCGAGTGGCGTAGCGCCCGTCCAGGCATAATCAACATGCGCTTTGACCTGCGCGGAGCCAAGGTCTGCCGTATAGTCGAGTGCAAGCGAGAACTGCTCCTCGGCCACGTTACTGAACCGTTCGAATGAACGATCACCCGACAGATCAGCAAAGCTGATATATTTGGGATTTACCAGTCCACCTGTGGCGCTAAAGCGAAGGCCTTTGGCCAAGAGCGCCTGAAATTCGAGTTCTACGCCGCGGAATCGAGCCTTACCCGCGTTGCTTAGAATTGTCGCCGTACCGGGTGTGGTCGAACCTGGGGCTGGCGGTGTAGTGATCAACGTCGTCCGTTGAATGTCACTGACATCCGATTGGTAGACGGCGAGGTTGAGGCGGACGCGGCGATCAAAGAATTCAGCCTTCGCTCCGATTTCGTACGAATAAGCCACTTCCGGTGCGAACGGGATAAACGCTTGCGTGTTTGGCGCACGAAGGTTTTGACCACCCGACCGGAATCCCTTCGCAGTCTTTGCATACAGTAAAATGTCGTCAGTTGGCTTATACTCTACGCCTGCTGTATAAGACCATCCCGCAAAGCTATCGCGACGTCGGACCGCACATTGCGGCACTGCAACGAGTTCTGTTGCCCCCGCGCTGAAGGACACGGCAGGATTTACGATCGAACAATTCGTCAATTGGGTAGTTCGATTGTAGTTATTATTGCGGGTTTCCAGCCCCTTATCATCAACCGAGTAACGCAAGCCACCCGTGAAAGAAAGCTGGTCACTAAGGTGTACTGTTGCCTGAGCATATGCACCAATACTGTCATTATTTATGATGCCGAAAAAATGCGACGTCGCAGGGTTTAGCGCCGGAATGGTGATCGAAATTGATTGATCGAAACCGGTTTCGTTGAACGCAAATGCACCGGCGGCAAAATCGACGGTATCAGAAAACGCCTTGCCCGTGATCTGCAATTCGCCCGAATACTGCTCTACCTTCTGCTGCCCTTCGGTGACGTGAATCGCAAAGTCGGTGCCGTCGAGATCGATCTTCGTCGACGTATCGATCTTGCGATAGCTTCCGATCAACTTGACATTACCGAAAAACGTGTCGAGCGACGCAGTGCTGTTATATGTGTGTGTCCTTGCCAGGATATAGGGCAATTCATTGTTCGACGTCAGGCTGGGATTGGCGGCGAGATTAGCGATTTGTCCATTGAGAATAGCAAGCCCTGCCGCAGTTGCCGCAGCTGGCATATTACCCGAAACGATGCCGGTGAATGTCGAACCGGTCGCTCCGGTTGAATAAGTAGTATTCGCACAGGCATTGGTCGCGGCACCTGCGACGCACGGGGCGCCCAACGCAGCAATGTTAAGAGCCCCGGTATTCGCCGAATATGCCCCGGTTTGATAAAGCAAGTTACGTGATGGACCGCGCTCATCGACATCGAAATATTCGGCGGAGAACAACAGGCTGAAATTTTCGGTCGGGCGAATTTCCAATTTTGCACGACCGCTCCACCGGTCCCGGTTATCATATTTCAAACCACCGGGCGAACCAGTGGAATTACGCACGAAGGCAGTGCTAGCAACAGGCGCTACCCCGGTCGCCCGGACCGAATTAGTGGTGTAACCGTCGCGCAGAGTGCGCTGCACCGCCACGCGCAACGCCACTTTGTCGTTTACGATAGGGACATTGACCACACCGGTCAGTTGCCGCTCGTTAAACCGGCCATAAGTGGCCGAGAGCCTGCCGGAAAATTTATCCATTTCGGGATTGTTTGTATTGAATAGCAACGCGCCGCCCGTGGTGTTTCGGCCGAACAAGGTACCCTGCGGCCCTTTAAGCACCTGCACCGATTGGATATCGAGGAGATCGCCGTTTAGGCCATAAGCACGCGCCCAATAAACGCCATCGACATAAGTTCCGACCGATGGATCGAGCGTGATAAGATTGTCGGTTTGAACCTGACCGCGCAAGGTGATCGCAATTGCTGCCGGCGATGCCGAAGCTGGCCGAATGTTAAGGCCCGGCGTAAATTTGGCGATATCTTGAACCTTCTGAACATTCTGACTCTGAAGGTCCTCGCCGGAAAAGGCGGTCACCGCAATTGGAACATCCTGAAGGTTTTCCGCAACCTTTCGTGCAGTCACCACAATCTCTTGGAGGCCGCCGGTGTCATCTTCGGCAGCGGGCGCTACCTGGGCTAATGCTGGGGCTGAGAAACCGACGGCAAGTGCCGATGCACCTAGCAGCGATGGCAGCAAACGTGCGCGAACGGAATTCTGGTGCAATTTCATGTTATATTCCTCTCCCAATGTGGCCAGTTTGACCCTTCTCATCGAGTTGTATAACTAAGTCGCACAAGAGAAGCAAATGCAAATATGCAAATGTTTTAGCGTTGTGACAAATTTGCACAAAGCGTGCCGTAACGTCATTGTCGCGCGGGGGTTCCTACATTTGCCGCGCGAACCTCGACCATGTCGACATTGATGTCTGGCGGCATCGACAAGATTCGGATCAACGCCTCCGCCATCGATTCAGGACTGGCTGGTTGACCGGAGAATGCAGCATGGCCAGTGCGGGTGATCGTTTCGAAAAAGCGTTGCGTAACATCCGGATCCCAATCCCTGCCGCCTGTGCCCCCTTCGACAGCTCCCGACCGCAAGGTGGTGACCCGAATGCCATCCTCGCGCAGTTCTTCACGCATCGCCGCCATCAGCGTTTCGAGGCCGCCTTTGGTCGCTGCGTAGAGGCTGAGGAACGGATAGGGCATCCGCACCGATTCGCTGGAAATCGAAACGATATGCCCTTTGGCTTTGCGCAAATGCGGGATCGCGGCGCGAATGCACCAGATTGGCCCGGCGAGGTTGGTCGCAATATGGTCCATGACCTGCGCGTTGCTCGCTTCTTCAAGTTTGAATGGATGGAAAATCGCGGCATTGTTTACGAGGAAATCAATCGTACCGAAATGGTCGGCCGCTTTTGCTATGGCTTCATTTACTTGCGCTGAATCGCTGACATCGCACGGCACTGCCAACGCCGCATTTCCATGCTTGGCAGCAAGTGTTTCGAGTTCCGCCGATGGCCGGGCGAATGCGGCGACGCGCGCGCCTTGTTCAAGCAACGCTGCGACAAAATGACAACCCATGCCGCGCGACGCGCCAGTCACTATTCCCACCTTACCGCTCATCATGCCCGCCTGCCCTTCATAGTTGACTTGCGCATTGTCTAAAGGTCATGATGCATAATTGCCGAACCGTCAATTATTGGATATCAACATGCTCAAGCACCCCAACGCGCTCTACATCGATGGTCAGTGGCTAACCGCATCGCAGAGCGAAGCAGTTATCAACCCGGCGACGGAAGAGATACTTGGCGAAGCGCCGGTGGGTGATAGCATATTGGTAGAGGCCGCATTGGCGGCGGCCCGCCTTGCATTTGACAAAGGCCCTTGGTCCCGCCTGTCACAGAGCGAACGCCAGATAAAAATGACAGCGTTTCTAGACGCCATTGAGCGGCGCTCGGCTGAAATTATTGCGCTCATCGTTGCCGAAGCGGGCGCAACGCAGATGCTGGCCCAGTTCCTACAATATGGCATCCCGATGCAGCACGCGCGCGCGGCAATTGAATTTTCATCGCGTCCAGCGATTACCCCGCTACCCGTCGAAACCACGCCCAATGCTCAAGGCACGATTACGCTGGGTGCCGGTGTGATGGTAAGGGATCCTGTCGGCGTAGTTTCTGCAATTACACCTTACAACTTCCCTTTCTTCCTCAACATAGGGAAGGTTGTGCCAGCAATGGTAATGGGCTGCACCGTCATTCTCAAACCGTCACCCTACACGCCCTTTCAGGCGTTGATTCTCGGCGAAATTGCCGACGAGGTCGGGCTGCCCAAGGGTGTTCTCAACATCGTCACCGGCGGCATGGAGGTTGGCGCCGCGCTAACGAGCGACCCGCGCGCCGACCTTGTCAGTTTTACCGGATCGGACAGTGTGGGTTCTGCCATTCAGGCGCAATCCGCGCCTACTCTCAAACGCGTACTGCTCGAGCTCGGCGGCAAGTCGGCACTAATTGTTCGCTCGGATGCAGATTTGCAAGGCGCAGCAATGGCGGGGCTAATGGGCTTTACCATTCATGCAGGCCAAGGCTGTGCGCTTTTGACGCGGCATCTTGTGCACAATTCGGTGCGCGGGCAATATACCGAAATGCTCAAAACTATGGTCGGCCAAATCAAGGTCGGCGACCCTGCCGACCGCGCGACCGGAATGGGACCACTAATCCGCGAAGTCGCTCGCGAACGCACTGAAAAATATGTCGAAATTGCAACGGCACAAGGGGCAAGGCTTGTCACCGGAGGTGCGCGCCCGACCGGGCTGGATAAGGGCTTTTTCTATTCGCCGACTTTGTTTGACAACGTGGAAAACCATCACCGGATTGCGCAGGAGGAAGTGTTTGGCCCCATCGGCGTTATCATCGGTTATGATACCGATGAGGAAGCCATCGCACTTGCCAACGACAGTGCGTTCGGTCTTTCAGGCGGGATATTTTCGGCCAATGTCGGACGGGCCTATGAAATGGCGCTCGAACTACGCACCGGCGGTGTCATGATAAACGGTGGCGGCGGCAAAATGTCTAGTCATGCACCATTTGGTGGCATAAAGCGGTCAGGCTATGGCCGTG
>JBEGPL010000016.1:0-2909 GCA_041181445.1 Pseudomonadota bacterium | reverse complement strand
GGCACTTTTTTGTGCCCCGGTGAGCGGCTAGCAAGGCAGGATGATCGCGACCGATGATATCGAGCCCGCGCTGCGCCCGGGCATTGCGGCGCTGGCCCGGCAAATGGACGCGCACGGCCGGACGCGGCACGAACCCGTGCGCGAGATTTTCGGACTGCTCGGCGACCGTTGGACCACGCTGATCCTGCTGGTGCTGGCCATCGGAACGTGGCGACACGCCGAATTGCGCCGTATCCTCGGGCGGCTGGGGTCGGAGGGTCGGATTTCGCAGCGGGTGCTGACGTTGAAGCTGCGCGCGCTCGAACGCGACGGGCTGGTCCGGCGCGCGGTGAGCACGGATACGCCGCCACGGGTCAGCTATGCGCTCACCCCGCTGGGGATAGCCTGACCCGTGAAACCGAACGACTGATCGGCTGGGTACAGGACAACCGCGCGACCATCGACAAGGCGCGCGCCGATTTTGAAATCAATCACGGCGACTAGGGTTTAGAGTCTTTCTGACCTAGATTGACCCACCGTGACGGAGCCGATTTTGGCCCAGCGCGAGGCGCGAAGAGGGAGCGATGCTATTGCATCGTGACCGACGAGCAACGCGGCGATGGACCAAAAGCGGCCCGCCCCAAAGGGGTTGTCGCTGGACGCCCCTCGGACCGCGTCGCGCCGCTGGTCCGGGCAACCAGCCCGGCCTGCACAACGCTCCTTGCCGAGAAGCGTCCAGCGACAATCACGGTGGGTCAATCTAGGTCAGAAAGACTCTAGTGCGTCAGTTGTGGCTCCGGGCGGACATTGCAACAACATTCCCGCCCGCGATCAATGGTTGCTCCGCCGCCGCCGCGACCAGCCGTTCGACCAGCCAGCGGATCGCCGGGTCGTTGTCGTTGGATATGTGCCATTGCAACGATTCGCGAATCGGCGGGATGTCGAACGGCACCTCGCGCACGATAATCGGGCGATAACGCGCAACGACCGCGGCATGGCGGCGGTGAACCGTCGCGATCCGGCGGGTGCCAACGACCAGACCGGGGATCGACAGAAAAGTCGGCGCAACGATTTCGATGCGCCGCTGTTGCGGCTGCGTGCGCATGAACTGGTCATCGAACGAGGGTGCACGGGCGCGGCCGTGGCGCGCGGTGATGTGGCCCAGTTCCAGGTAAAGCGCGCGTGTCATGTCGCCCGCCATCGCCGGATTTTCGGCGCAGCCAATGACGACATAATCATCCTCGAACAGCATCTGGCTGGGGTGTTCGGTCGAAATGGCATAATCGATGGTGAGCAACAGGTCGATTTGCCCGCGTTCGAGCGTCTCGACGGGCTGGTCGTTCATCGACTGGATTTCGAAATACATGTGCGGGGCGGCCTGTTCCAAGTCGCGCAATGCCCCCGCCAACAGCACCTCGGTCGAATAGTCGGACGCCATGAACGCGATCGAACGGTCTGACGTCGCCGGATCGAAGGTCGGCGAAACGGCGATCGTGCTGCGGATTTGTTCGAGCACAGCGCGCACCGGCTCGACCAGACCCTCTGCGCGCGCGGTCAGCACCATCTGTCGCCCCTTGATCACCAGCAATTCGTCGCCGAAATAATCGCGCAACCGCCCAAGCGCGCTCGACGTTGCCGACTGCGACAGACAGATGCGCTCGGCCGCCAGGCTGACGCTGCGTTCGGTGAGCAATGCGTCGAGCGCCACCAGCAAGTTCAGGTCGAGCCGTTCAAACCGCATCGTTACACATCCTCGTCGCGGCGGATCACGTCCAGCGCGTTGGCGACGAGTGTAGCGACATCGCCGTCATGTGCAAATCCCGCCGCATCCGCCGCCGCCGTCGACAATGGCGGCTGTGCTCCAAATCCAGCCTCCAGCGCGGCGTCGGGCAGATAGCGGACATGGCCGACGGATGTGCCGCATTGCGCCGCCACCTCCGCCGCCAGCGCCGCCATCGTGATCCGCTGGGCCGGCAGCGTGACAACGCGGGTCACCGGCATGCGCGCGGCATCCATGTCAATCGCGTGGACCAGATTGTCGGCACAGCGCGCCACTGATTGTGCCCAGATCGTTGCGCCTTCGCTGACCGGACAGATGAAGTCCGCGTCGGCGCGCAGCGCGTGGAACAGATCGCTCATGAACGCCGACTTCATCCCCGACGGTCCCTTTGGGCGCGCCAATATGCCGGGCAGTCGGACGCTGACGCCCTCGATCTCGCCGCGATGGTGCAGCATCGCGACCGCCACTTCCATCATCGCCTTGTGCCCGCCATAGACCATCTTGGGCGCGAGCGGCGTTGCATCATCGACGCCGCCGGGGGGCAGCGGATCGCCAAAGACTGCGATTGAACTGGCATAAACGACGCGCGGACAGGCGCTGCCGGCTTTCGCGGCGTCGAGCAGGTCGTACATCGCATCGATGTTGACGCGCCGCGACGCCGCCGGGTCGGCCTCTGCCGCACCACCAGGCACCGTCGCCAGATGGACGAGCGCGCGGCATCCTTTGGCAAAGGCCGCCGCGCGGACCATCGGGTCACAGATGTCTCCTGCTACATTGCGCAGCGCCGGGTGGCCGGGCAGCGCCGCCGTCGAGGCGTCGAGCGCGACCACAGTGTCGCCGCGCGCCAGCAGCCGCGCGACCAGTTGCCGCCCGACAAAGCCCGCCGCGCCGGTCACAATAATCGGTGTCATGCCCGCCCCTCCCCTTGCCTCACCATGCTGTCGCGCCGCCGTCGACCGCAATGTCGGCGCCGGTGACATAGCCCGCCTCGTCCGACGCCAGCCACGCCGCACACGCCGCGACATCTGCCGGCACGCCCAGCCGCTTGATCATGTTCTTTGCCAGCACGACGGCCTCAAAGTCGGGATCCGACGCCATGTGCGCCCGCGTCGCCCCGGTCAGAATGAAACCCGGCGCGATGCTGTTGGCG
>JBEGPL010000015.1:0-6659 GCA_041181445.1 Pseudomonadota bacterium | reverse complement strand
GCCCAGCGCGATGGCTTTGCCGTTGCCGATGAAGGGGAAATTGCCGACTTTCAGCTCATAGCCCGCCTCTTTTGCCTTGGCTTCGGTCAGGCCGACGCTGGCGATCTGCGGGTGGCAATAGGTGCAGCCGGGGATGTTGAGCGGGTCCATCGCATGCGGATGGCCGCCTGCAATCGCTTCGGCGGCAATCACGCCTTCATGGCTCGCCTTGTGCGCCAGCCACGGCGGCGCGGTGACGTCGCCGATGGCCCAGATGCCCGGCACATTGGTGCGGCACATCGGGTCGGTGTCGATATGGCCTTTGGTCGTTTTGATCCCCAGCGCCTCCAGCCCGATATTTTCGGTATTGGGGACGATGCCGATGGCGACGATGCAGTGCGAAAAGTCGCCTTGGACAACTTTGCCGTCCCTGCCTTTGATCGCAGCCGACACACCGGTCGCGCCCGCTTTCAGGCTCTCGACCCCCGCGCCGGTCATGATCGTCATGCCCTGCTTCTTGAGCGCCTTTTCCAGAAAGGCCGACACCTCGGCATCCTCGACCGGGACGACGCGGTCGAGCATTTCGACGACCGTCACTTCAGCGCCCATATCATTATAAAAGCTGGCAAATTCGATACCGATTGCGCCCGACCCGATGACGAGCAGCTTTGTCGGCATTTCGGCGGGCACCATTGCGTGTCGATAGGTCCAGACGCGCTTGCCATCAGCAGGCGCGAACGGCAGGTCGCGGGCGCGCGCGCCGGTCGCAATGATGATGTTCTTCGCGGTCAGTTCTTCGACTTTGCCAGCTTTGTTCACGGCCAGCTTGCCCGGCGCCGTGATCGCGCCGTCGCCCATGTGGACCGCGATCTTGTTTTTCTTCATCAGGTGGCCGATGCCCTGATTGAGCTGTTTCGCCACCCCGCGCGACCGCGTGACGACGGCGCCCAGATCGGCACTGATCTTTTCCGCAATCAGGCCATATTGACCGGCGTGCTGCATATAATGGAAGATTTCCGCTGAGCGCAGCAACGCCTTGGTCGGGATACAGCCCCAGTTGAGGCATATGCCGCCCAGATTCTCGCGCTCGACAATCGCGACCTTCTGGCCAAGCTGCGCCGCGCGGATCGCGGCGACGTAGCCGCCAGGGCCGGAACCGAGGACGATGAGATCGTAGTCAGACATTCGCTCTACTTTCAATCCCCTCTCCCCTAGCGGGGGAGGGAGGGAGCCGCGAAGCGGCGGAAGGGTGAGGGGTCATTGCGCGCTTCCGTCAAACTAGGCCACCAACCCCAGCGGCTTTTCAACCAGTTCCTTGAATGTCTTCATCAGCATCGCCCCGTCCGCGCCGTCGATCGCGCGGTGGTCAAAGCTGCCCGTCGCGCTCATCACCGTTGCTATCGCCAGCGCGTCGTCGACGACATAGGGCCGCTTTTCACCAGCGCCGATCGCCATGATCATGCCCTGCGGCGGGTTGATCACCGCTTCAAACTGTTTGATGCCCATCATGCCCATGTTGCTGAGCGATGCGGTGCCGCCCTGAAACTCGTGCGGTTGCAGTTTGCCATCCTTGGCCTTTGCCGCCAGCGCTGCCATTTCGGTCGACACGGTGGAGATTGACTTGCCCCCGGCGTCGGTGATGATCGGCGTGATCAGCCCACCCGGAATACTGACCGCCACACTGATATCGGCGCGCGAATATTGCAGCATCGTGTCGCCGACAAAGCTGACATTGCATTTCGGCACCATCACCAGCGCCAGCCCCAGCGCCTTGATCAGCATGTCGTTGACCGACAGTTTGACGCCGCGCGCCTCCAGCGACGCGTTAAGCTCACCGCGCAGTTTGAGCAGCGCGTCGAGCCGGACGTCGAGGGTCAGATAGATATGCGGGACCTGTTGCTTGCTCTCGGTCAGGCGGCGCGCGATGGTTTTGCGCATATTGCTGAGCTTGATCACCTCGTGCGGGATGCCGAAATCGGCCACCGCCGCCGGTTTGGACGCCACGGGGGCTGCCACGGAGGCCGCAGCGGCCGTTGCGGATACGCCGCCCGCCGCTGCCGCTTCGACGTCACCCTTGACGATGGTGCCATTGGGGCCGGTGCCCGTTATGGTGGCAAGGTCAACGCCAAGCTGCGCCGCCATTTTGGCCGCGAGCGGTGAGATGGCACCCGAAGGCGCGCCGCTGCCGACCGCGAGAGCCGCAGCACCGCCCGCCGCGCCTGCAACGTCCGCCTTCACAATTCGCCCGCCGGGGCCGGTTCCCGCAACGCTGGTCAGATCGAGACCGTTTGCCGCCGCGATGCGTTTCGCCAGCGGGCTGGCCTTGATGCGGGTGCCGGACTGTACTGTATTTACACCCCCGTCGTCCCCGCGCAGGCGGGGACCGCTGTCGGTCGTCGTCACTTCGGTTGGTTCGGATTTGCCAGCGGCCCCTGCCTGCGCAGGGGCGACGGGTGTCGCCGCGCCAACCGGTGCCGCCGCCCCATCGCCGTTGATCACTGCAATCACGGTACCGACCTTCACATTGTCGGCGCCTTCCGCGACCAACAGGCTGGTAATCACGCCTTCGTCGATTGATTCAAATTCCATGGTTGCCTTGTCGGTCTCGATTTCCGCAATCAGGTCGCCCGACGCCACGGTGTCGCCGACCTTGACCATCCACTTGGCCAGCGTCCCCTCCTCCATCGTCGGCGAGAGTGCGGGCATCTTGATTTCGATCGACATGGTCAAAAGTTTCCTGTGAAACGACACGGATTTCCGCAAGGGAAGCGTTCCCTTTGCACCCAAAAGCGGGCGGCGGGTCAAGCGCCATTTTGCCCCCGCCTTGCGTTTCATACGAATGTGCCGCAAACTTTGTGCACAAGGTCGAGGGGGCGGGCACCATGCGAACCTATCTGGTTGTGATCGACAATAGCGACGAGGCGCGGTTGGCGCTGCGCTTTGCCGCACGCCGCGCGCAAAAAACCGGCAGCGCGGTGATGCTGCTGGCGGTGATTCCGCCGCAGGATTTTGTCGCCTTTGGCGCAGTCGCCGCGACAATGGCCGACGAAGCACGGCAGGAAGCACATGCCATCGTCGAACAGGCGGCCGCAACCGTGCTGGCCGAAAATGGACTGACCGCCGCGATCGAAGTTCATGAAGGGCGGCCGGCAGAGATTGTCGCCAATATCATTGACGAAAATCGCGAAATCGGCGCGCTCGTGCTCGGCGCCGCCGCCGGCAATGACCCCGGGCCGCTGGTCGCGCATTTTGCCGGGTCGGTCGCGGGTACCCTGCCCTGTCCGGTGATGATCGTGCCCGGATCGCTGAGCATCGCCGACCTTGACCGGCTGAGTTAGCGCCGCTTGCCCTGATGACGTATATTGCCGGGGCGCCCGCGCTTGCCCGGGCTATGCTTTCCGGCACCATTACGCCGCCGACCCACCGCACGATCACCGCGCAGCGGCACGCTGCCTTCGGGCAATTCAAAGCGCAGCGCACCCGACACCGGGTTCGCCTCTGCGAGCCGCAGTTCGAGCCGCTGGCCAACGGTGTATCGCGCACCGCCGCTTTCACTTTCAAGGCTACGGGCAGATTCGTCATAGAAAAAGCGTTCGGCCCCCAGCGTCGATACCGGCACCAGCCCGTCGCCGCCCAGTCCGTCGACCGTCGCAAAGAAACCAAACGCCTGGACCCCGGTGATCCGCGCCGCGACAACCTCGCCGACTTTGTTTGCCAGATAGGCGGCGACATAGCGGTCGAGCGTTTCGCGTTCGGCCTGCATCGCGCGGCGTTCAAACTCGCTGATCGTCTGGCCCAGCCGTTCGAGCGCTTTTTTGTCGGTGTCGCCCAGGCCCGTGCGCGGCGGCAACCCGCGCGGCCGCGGCCCTGGCATTTCCAGGCCGTGCGCGTTGACCAGCGCACGATGGACGATCAGATCGGCATAGCGGCGGATCGGCGACGTGAAATGCGCATAACTGCCCAGCGCCAGTCCGAAATGCCCGGCATTTGCGGGGCCATAATAGGCCTGTGTCTGGGTGCGCAGGATCGCCTCCATAACCTCAGGCAAGCGGTCATCATCGGCAAAGCTGGCGATGATGCGGTTGAACAGCGCAGGCGTGATCACCTGACCCAGCGCCAGCGCCTGCCCGAAACTGTCAAGATAATCGCGCAGCGACACCAGCTTCTCGCGCCCCGGCGGCTCGTGGATGCGGTACATGACCGGCGACTTTTTTGCTTCCAGCGCTTTCGCGGCGGCGACGTTGGCCGCGATCATATAATCTTCGATCAGCCGGTGGGCATCGAGCCGTTCGCGCACCTTGACCTCGACGATATTGCCCGCGTCATCAAGCACGACGCGCCGTTCGGGCAGGTCGAGCGCGAGCGGGTTGCGCGCGTCACGCGCCTTGGCCAGCAAATGCCAGCAGGCCCACAGGTTGGTCAGTGCGGAGTGGATCACGTCACCCCCACGAAAAACCTCGTCGCCCCCGCGAAAAACCGCGTCTCCCCCGCGAAGGCGGGGGCCGCTGGCGTCACTTACACCGTCAGACGGCCCCTGCCTTCGCAGGGCCGACGTATCACCATCAATCATCGCCTGCGCGCGCTCATACGGTATGTTCGCGGCGACGCGGATCAGCGCGCGGGTGAAGCGCCACGCGGTCACGCGGCCGCCTTTGTCGATGGTCAGGTGACACGCCATCGCGGCGCGATCCTCTCCCGCTTTCAGCGAACAGACACCCGCCGACAGCGTTTCGGGCAGCATCGGCACGACGCGGTCGGGGAAATACACGCTGTTGCCGCGCCGCCGTGCTTCGCGGTCGACCGCACTGCCATCGCGCACATAATAGCTGACATCGGCAATCGCGACGATGGCGCGAAAACCGCCGGCGTTGGCGGGGTCGTCGTCGGGTGCGGCCCAGACAGCGTCGTCGAAATCGCGCGCGTCGACCGGGTCGATGGCGACGATGGGAAGGTGCCGCAGATCCTCGCGCCCGACGTCCGTCACCGGCAGTTTTGCGGCGAGCTCGCTTTCGGCCAGCGTGTCGGCGCCGAACACGTCGGGGATGCCGAACTTGCTGATCGCGATCAGGCTCAGGCTGCGCGGCTGGAACGGGTCGCCCAGCACAGCGGTGACGCGCGCCTTGATCGCGACCCCACGCCCGGCGAGCGCCGCCAGCACCAGATCGCCGACCTTTGCCTCGCCCTTGTCGGACAGCGGCCAGTCGCGCCGTTCGCGCTTGTCGGTCGGGCGCAGCCACAACATCGGCTGGCCGCTGGGTGCCGTTTCTTGAACCACGACGCCCATGACTTGCGACGCGCCCGCCTCCAGCACTTTCATCGGGTGCGCGACATGGCCCTCGCCCGCGCTCTCGATACGCGCGAGAATGCGGTCACCGATGCCCAGCGCGCCGCGCCGCCCGCGTTCGATGACGCGGATGCGCGGCGGCGGCGTCGCCGCTTCCCAGCGTTCGGGAACCGCAATCGGCGTGCTCCCCTCGACCGCGGCGATACGCAGCACAGTCACCTTTGGCAGCCCGCCCATCTTGTGAAAGGCGCGCCCGGGCGCGAGGTCGAGCAGTCCTTCGTCGGTCATGTCCTTCAGCAGCGCTTTGAGTGGAATTTTTTCCGCGCCGCGAATGCCGAAGTGCCGCGCAATCTCGCGCTTTCCCGCAGGTTCCTTTGAATCTTCGATAAACGCCAAAATTGCTTCGCGGGTGGGCAGGCCGGAATGCGGCTGGGCTGGCTTCTTGGCCAAATCAATAGGCCCGACCGACGAGCACGCGCTCGACCGCAGGTCCGCCAGTGAAGAAACAGGCACCATCCACTGGCGCGGCATCGATGGGCGCGTTGCGCATGGTCAGTTTAAGGGCTTTCAGCTGCTCAACGACCTTGTCGAGCGCGGCCCCGGTCGGACGCGCCCATTGCACTTCCACCCAGCCCGCAAATTTCGCGTCATCGCCCTCATAGTGCGCGGCAAGGTCGGTGACGTCGCGGCGGACATTGTCCACGAGTCGTGCCCGCGCCTCGGTGTGGAGTGCGGTCTGAATGTCGGTCAGCATCGCCCCCGCTGCTGCGACAAATTCATCGCGCGGGGTGAACGCGGTCGCCAGCTTGCCGTCGTCCTTGTACAGGCGGTCGCGGCGTAGCACCGCAACCTTGCCCTCGGATATGTCGCGCGGGCCGACCTCGATGATCAGCGGCGCGCCCTTTTTGACCCAGCTCCAGCGTTTCGCCGATGCCTTGGTCGCCTTGGTGTCGAGCAGCACGCGCAGAGGCTCGGCAAACGCGCTTTGCGCCAGCAATTCCAGCCGCAGACTGCGGCAATAGGCCAGCACGGCTTCGTCTTCATCATTGTCGCGCAGCATCGGCACGATAACGATCTGGTGTGGCGCGATCTGCGGCGGGCAACGCAGTCCATCATCATCGCCGTGGGTCATGATGACGCCGCCAATCAGCCGCGTTGACACGCCCCAGCTGGTCGTGTGAGCAAATTGCTGGCCGCCATCCTTGTCCTGATATTTAATCCCCGACGCTTCGGCAAAGCCGGTGCCGAGATAATGCGACGTCCCGGCCTGCAGCGCTTTGCCATCCTGCATCATCGCTTCGATACTATATGTCGCGACCGCGCCGGGGAAACGCTCATGCTCGGGCTTTTCGCCCGCGACCACCGGCATCGCCAGCGGCCCTTCGGCAAAGGCGCG
>JBEGPL010000014.1:0-3021 GCA_041181445.1 Pseudomonadota bacterium | reverse complement strand
AGCCAGATCGGGATGGTGCTGGGCACCATTGTGTTCGTCAACGCCGGGACGCAGCTCGCGGCCATTGACTCGGCGTCGGGCATTCTCACCCCCGCACTGCTCGGCTCGTTCGTGGCGCTTGGGCTGATGCCGTGGGCCGCACGCTGGATCATGGGGATGATCAAGCGCCGCCGCGTGTATGCGGGGTTCACTCGCCCCAAACGCTATGACCGCAACCTGATCGTCATCGGCGCCGGGGCGGCGGGGCTCGTGTCGGCCTACATCGCCGCAACGGTCAAGGCCAAGGTCACCTTGGTCGAATCGCACAAGATGGGCGGCGACTGCCTGAACTTTGGCTGCGTGCCGTCAAAAGCGCTGATCAAGAGCGCAAAGGTCGCTGCCGATATGCGCCATGCCGCGCGCTATGGGCTGAAAGACGCGCCGGTCGCGCTCGACTTTCGCGAAGTTCTGGCACGCGTCCGCGCCGTCATCACCGCCATCGAACCGCACGACAGCGTCGAACGATTCACCGGCCTTGGTGTCGATTGCGTCGAGGGCCACGCGACGATCATCGACCCCTGGACGGTGCGGATACAGAGCCGTGCGGGAACCGTGCATGAGCTAACGACCCGGTCGATCGTGATCGCGGCCGGGGCTGCGCCGTTTGTCCCGCCGATCCCGGGGCTGGGCGACATCGACTTTCTGACCAGCGACACTTTGTGGGACAAGCTGGCAGACCGCGAAAAACCGCCGGAAAGGCTGGCGATATTGGGCGGCGGGCCGATTGGCTGCGAATTGGCGCAGGCGTTCGCGCGGTTGGGGTCAAATGTCACAGTCATCGAAATGGCCGACCAATTGCTCCCGCGCGAAGACCGTGACGTCGCCGACGAAGTACGCAAGTCACTTGAATCTGAGGGTATTACCGTGCTGACCGGACATGAATGTGTCGCAGCGCGCGGCGGCCAACTGACCAGCAAAAGCACCGCAGGAGAGACGCAGATCAGCTTTGACGACCTGATCGTCGCGGTCGGCCGCGCCGCGCGCCTCTCCGGCTATGGGCTGGAGGCGCTGGGCATCGACACCGCCAGAACCGTCACCACCGACGCGTGGCTCACGACCAAATTCCCCAACATCTATGCCGCAGGCGACGTCGCCGGGCCGTATCAGCTCACCCATGTCGCGTCGCATCAGGCATGGTTCGCCACGGTCAACGCCCTGTTCGGGACGTTCAAGCGTTTCAAGGCTGACTACAGCGTGATCCCCGCAACCACCTTCACCGACCCCGAAGTCGCACGGGTTGGCCTGAATGAACGCGAGGCGGCGGCCCAGGGCATCGCGTGTGAGGTCACGCGCTATGGCCTCGACGACCTCGACCGCGCAATTGCCGACAGCGCCGCGCGCGGTTTTGTGAAAGTGCTGACGGTGCCGGGCAAGGACCGCATATTGGGCGCGACCATTGTTGGCGCACAGGCGGGCGAGATGCTCGGCGAATTTGTGCTGGCGATGAAGAAGAAGATCGGGCTGGGCGCGATCCTCGGCACGATCCACGCCTATCCGACGATGATCGAGGGCAATAAATATGCGGCGGGCGAGTGGCGCCGCGCGCGCGCGCCCGAACGGCTGATCGGATGGGTCGCGCGCTACCATGACTGGCGGCGGGGCTGATCGCCGATGTTCGACGCGCTGCTCCGCCCGCTGATTGATCCGCCGCTGAACCGCGCGGGACGGGCGGCGGCGGGGCTGGGGCTGTCGGCGAACGCCGTCACGCTGACCGGCATGGCCATCGGCATCGCCGCCGGATTCGCCATCGCGCACGGCCATTTTGCGGCAGGGCTGGCGCTGATCATCGTCAACCGCCTGTGCGACGGGGTCGACGGCGCGATTGCCCGCGCCACGCACAAGAGCGATTTCGGTGGCTATCTGGATATTGTCTGCGACTTTGTGTTCTACGTCAGCGTCCCGCTCGGGTTCGGCTGGGCTGCGGGCGCGAACGCCTTGCCCGCGCTGGTGCTGGTCGCGGCGTTCACGCTGACCGGCACCAGCTTTCTCGCCTATGCCATTCTGGCCGAAAAGGCGGGCGCGACCACGTCCGCGCACGGCGAAAAAAGCTTTTTCTATAACACCGGGCTGGCGGAAGGCGCTGAAACCATCGCCGTCTTTGTCGCGATGACGCTGTTTCCGGCGTGGTTCGCACCGATTGCCTATGGCTATGCCGCGCTGTGCACGCTCACCGTGGTCCAGAGGACGCTGGGCGTGCGGCGCGCCTTTCGCTCATAATTTTTGCACCAGCGCGTCGGCGCGGCCTTTCGCGGACCAGATGAAGGTCGCGAAATTGCCGAACACCACCCGGTTGACCGCCAGCGCGACCATCACCGATGTGACCATGACCACCAGCATCACGTCGATATAATGGACCCAAGGCAGGCCGACCCCGGCAAACCATGTGCCGCCGTTCCAGCCCCATTTTGGATCGAGCAACCAGAAGGTGCAAAAGGCATAGAGCAGGGTGCCGAAAAACAGCCCGGCAATCGCGGCGCGCGCGTCGACATTGCGGAACAGCAGCCCGGCGATGAACGCCGACAAGATCGGCATCGACAGCAGCCCGTTCAATTGCTGGAGCAAGTTGATAATGCTCGTCGCATTTTCGAACAACGGCACCAGCGCGATCGACGTCAGCGTCAGCAGAGACGACATCCACGCCGCGACGCGCCACGCATTTTTGGGAATGCCAACGAAACGATTGTGAAAATCAATCGCATAAAGCGCGACCGAACTGTTCAAAATCGCCGCCGTGTGCGCAATCACCGCCGCCGCCATCATCGCGGCAAAGGCACCCGACAACCATCCTGGCAGGACATGGGCAACGATGGTGCCATAGCTGCGGTCGCCCAGCGGCCCGAACAATTTGAAGGCGACGACGCCGGGAACGACAACAATGGCGGGGATGACGAGAATGCGGATTATCGCCGCCGCCATCACGCCCTTTTGCGCCTCGCGCACGTTCGGTGCGGTCATCGCTTTCTGGGTAATATTCTGGTTCGT
>JBEGPL010000013.1:0-5880 GCA_041181445.1 Pseudomonadota bacterium | reverse complement strand
CGTCATCGGCACCACGACCGTCAGCCAGATGCAGATTGGCATTTACTGGGGCTATGTCGCGCTGGTCGAAGGTATGCTGGCGCGCATGAAAGCCGAATTAGCCACCCCCGTGACGGTTATCGCGACCGGCGGTCTCGCCACCTTGTTTCAGGAGCATGCTCACTTGTTTGATATTGTCGAACCCGACCTCACGTTGCGCGGCATCGCGCGGCTCTATGCCGGCAGTATTGCAGCATGACAAAGCCCGGCAAGGAGCTGTTGTTCGTCGCGCTTGGTGGATCGGCCGAAATCGGCATGAACGCCAACCTTTACGGGTGCGAGGGCAAGTGGATCATGCTCGACCTGGGTGTGACCTTCGGGTCCCAAGATTATCCCGGCATCGACATCATCATGCCCGACATGGCCTTTATCGAGGAACGGCGCGACGACCTGCTCGGTATCGTGCTGACCCACGGGCATGAGGATCATATCGGCGCGCTGCCGTATCTGGCGGCCGACCTGGGCGTGCCGCTTTATGCCAACCGTTTCACGGCGGGGCTGATTTCCGGCAAGTTGCAGGAAGAGGGCATTGCCGGCGACGTGAAGCTGAACATCGTCGACAATGATGCGCAGTTCAAGCTTGGGCCGTTCGACATCCGCTTCCTGCCGCTGGCGCATTCAATTCCGGACATGTGCGCAGCGGTGATCGACACGCCATATGGCCGCGTATTTCACACGGGCGACTGGAAACTGGACGATGACCCAGTGCTGGGGACGCCGTCGAGCGCGGCGACGCTGACCGCGATTGGCGACGAAGGCGTCGACCTGCTCGTCTGCGATTCGACCAATGCGTTCAACGCCGAGGCGTCGGGGACGGAGGGCAGCGTGCGCGACGGACTGATGAAAGCCGTCGGTGACGCCAAAGGCCGCGTAGTCGTCACGACCTTTGCGTCCAATGCGGCACGGCTTCAAACGCTGGGCGATGTCGCGCGCAAATGCGGGCGCACCTTGTGCGTCGCCGGACGATCACTTGACCGGATCATGGGCGTGGCGCGCGCCAATGGCTATCTCAAGAATTTCCCTGACGTGGTCGATTTTGACGCGGCGATGCGCGTGCCGCGTGGCAAGCTGATGGTCATCGCCACCGGCGGGCAGGGCGAAGCGCGCGCGGCGCTGGCGCGGATTGCGTCGGACACGCACCAGATCAAGGTCGAGGAAGGCGACAGTGTCATCTTTTCGTCGAAACAAATCCCCGGCAACGAAATCGCGATCGGCCACATCATGAACCAGCTCGCGGCCAAGGGCGTGCTGACCGTGACCGAACGGCAAGCGCATATCCATGTGTCGGGGCACCCCGGCAAGCCCGAGCTAAAGGCGCTATACGGCTGGCTCCGCCCGCAAACATTGATCCCGGTGCACGGCGAAATTCGGCATATGCGCGAACAGGCGCGCTTTGCGCTGGCGTGCGGCGTTCCCGACACTCATGTCCAGATCAATGGCGATCTGTTGCGGATCGCGCCGGGACCGGTCAAGCGCATCGCCGAAGTGCCGACCGGGCGGCTGATCCTGGACGGCGACGTCATCCTGCCCGCCAATGGCGCGACGCTGAACGACCGGCGCAAACTGGCGCTGCACGGCCATGTTGGCGTAGCGGTGGCCTGCGACCCAAAGGGGCGCGTGGTTGACGTTGCGGTCACCGCTCTGGGTGTGCCGGTTGAGGATGATCGCGAAAATTTTGAAGAACAGATGCGCGATGCGGCGGAGAAAGCAGCAGGCGACAAGGCGCGCGACGCCGACAAGCGGCGCGACAATGTCCGGCTCGCCGTCCGCCGCGTCGCAACCGAATGGACCGGTAAAAAGCCCATCGTCGATGTCATGTTCCTGAATGTGTGATCGGGGCTGATGCGATGCGATGGACCGCCGCGCTTGCAATTTATGCGCTGTTCTGGGTGATGACGGCGTTCTTCGTTCTGCCCTTTCATGCGCGAAAGGTGCGAGCAACGACCAGCGAATCGGTCCATGGTGAGGACGCGGGCGCGCCGCCGGTCTTCATGGCGGGCTGGGTCGCGAAATGGACAACAGGTGCCGCGACAACCGCCTTTGCGCTATATTATGCGGCGTATACGCAGGGGTGGATTGACGTGTCCGCGTGGGTGGACCGCCTCGGCCCGCAATAAGAAGCGGCGCTAGTTACGCAGCCGATCGATGGCCTGAGCCAGCGCGACATATAGCTTGCCGATATCGGACGACAACAGGGTGACGCTGAGCGCCTGGCCGTCGCGCGTGCCCATCAACGCGCGCAAGATGGCTTCGAAATCGTGGATATACAGGTTCACATGGCCGCGGAAATCGGCGTCATCCTGATAATGACGCAGAATTTCTCTGGCCTCGCCATTGTCGATCAGCCGCACGGCGCGGCGCGCAAAGACGCCGCGATCGCCCTTAAGATAGGCGTCCCACGCGATGTCGGTGACCTCGCTCGACAGCACTTTGGTCAAATCGATGGCCGTCGATTTCAGCGATTCGGTCAAGAGTCCGACGCGCATGGCCAATGTATCGCGGTCCGATGCCGCAATGGCGCTTTCGGCTTCCACGATCCGTTTTTCGATGCTGGCACTGGTGTCCATGATCGTGATCATCTGACGCATCAGCCGGTCGGCAGCGGCCTGTGCCGACGTTACCGCGCGTTCCGATGCTTCCTCGATCGCGGTCAACTGCGCCGTGACTTCGCCGGTCAGCGCGGCTTTCAGCGCGTCGGCGCTGGTGGCGCGCAAATGATCGGCCGACCCGGAAATCGCTTCGTCCATGGCTTCCCGCGCGCGTGTCGCGGCCTGACCCGCTGTTTCGCGCACCTGCACCAGCGCGGCGACCATACGCGCGCCGCTCGACTGGGCGAAGTTTTCCGCCTCGGCAGCAAAGCCCTGCAAACGCGCCTCCAGTCCGGTGATCTGCGCAAGCTGGCCGCCGAGCGACGCCTCGCTCTGTGCATTGACCGCCATCAGCCGTTCCTGATGCGCGATCAACTGCTGGTCGGCGCCAGCGATATGTCCCGCCGCCGACTGGGCAATCAGTTCTTGCCGTTCAAGCTGCGGCTGCAAGGCACCGAGCATCGACTTGCTGCGGCCAACATGATCGTCTAGCCGGGCAAAAGCCGCCGGAAGACCCTCTTCGACCTCGCGCGTGACCGCGTCGAGAGCGAGCAAAAGCGAGTCGGCCTTTTCGACCAGAGCACCGGCCTGCTCGCTTCCCTGATGCGACTTGGCGGCAAAACCAGCCATTTTCTGATCCAGTGTCGAAAGGGCTGCTGACAAACCCGCAAGGCGGTCATTGGCCCGCGACCCCAGTTCGGCAAAACCGTTCGTCAATTCGATGATTTGTGCGCCCAGCTTGGTTGCCAGTGCGGACGCCAGCGCGTAATTTTGCTCAACAATCGGGCCGACCGCGTCGGCACGCGTCTCGGCGTCGGTCAAGTTGTCGACCAGACTGCTCAATGTGCGCGCGAAGCCATTTTGGATGCGGTTCAGCGCGGCGTCTATATTGGTGTCGACGCGCGCGACCTGAGCATCGACCTCTGCGCCAAACGCGGCCAATCCCTGCTGCGTTTGCGACAGGCTCGACTCGGTCGCGGCGGCGATCCGCGTGCTGTTGGCGATCGCCGCCGCGGTCGTCGCATCGCCTTCAACCTTGAGCTCGGCAGCGCGTGCGGTCAGCGCAGCGGCGGCATTCTCGACGTCCTGCGCCGTGCGTGCACCCTGTTCGCCGATCGCGGCGAGCTGCGCCTCCAGACTTGCGCCTTGCTGATGCGCGACCAATCCTGCCTGACGGAAACTGTCGGCCAGTCGCTGTGCCACCGTGTCGATTTTGGGCAGGCCGGCCAAAATGCCTTCCATCTGCTGCAATGTTGCCTGACTCGATTGCGACACCGCCGCGTTGGCCGATGAAATGGTCGTCGCCACGTCCGACAGGGTCGTCGCGCTGTCCTGAATCCGGGCGACGGCTTCAAACCCAGCGGCATTGAGCTGTTTTCCTTGCTCGCTCAGCCGTTCATGCGCGGCGTCAAGATGGACGGTCAGCGCGGCAACGCGCGTGCCCAGTTCTTCGCTTTCGGTGCGCAGCGCCTGAGCTGCGCGGGCATAGCGGGCGCTTTCGGTTTTGCCGTTGCGTTGAATCCAGATGCCGACCAGCAGAATAAGCGCCAGTGGACCGGACAGCGCGATGACCAGGTCGGGTATTGCCGCCAGTGGGGGCATCGCGGAAAACGCCGATGTTTTACTCCACACGAAAAAGCCGGTCCATCCGACGGCCGCCAGCGCCAGCGCCGCCGGTGTCAGCCAGCTCCAGTCGCGCGCTGCGTTGGCCGCGTCCCAGTCGGCGTCCCATGCCGGCTCGCTGATGTCGGCGGTCAGGCCCAACGGCGCGACATCCAGCGGGGGTTCCGCAGGCAGGGCAGTGGTCATCGCCGCGTCGGTATCGGCGGTCTCGACCACGACGACATCCTCGCCGCCGTTCACACCGCGCCACAAACCAACGATTTTCTTTTCGCCCGTCATAATTTTTTCCCCAAGCTGGAAGGGGCTATAGCGGTTTTTCGCGGCCCAAGAAACGCAAAGTTAACCATATTGCATGCAGTGTGTCGCAATGTCCTTTGACAGTGGCGCCCTTGATCAAATGCTCGCAGCGGCCGTTGGCGCTGACGAACAACTTGCGTCCGACCTGCGCGCGACATTTACCGCCAGCGCGCGCGACTTGATCGACCTGATGGTGCGGGCGCGCTGCGATGCCAACTGGACGGTCGCAGCCTATCGCCTGAAGGGGCTTTCCGCGACATTTGGCATCATTCCGCTGATTCGGCTGGCCGAACAGGCGGTGGCGGGTGCGCCGGGCGATCCCGCCGTGCTGCGCGACATGCGCAAAGTTCTCGACGACTTTGAACGCTGAACGCCGACTGCATTTCCCGTTAAATTCCGGTTCAGCCGCAGCGGTGCATTGCGCCGACCGCGTCCCCGGACTTGCCAACCGCCCGTTGGAAAGCTAGCCGAGGTCGCAGTGCAACGGCGTCTGCGTGGAACGCGGACCCGCGACGGGAGAAGAGGCATGTCGATTTTTCGGGAGCGCAGCGGCAAAGCCGTTTTTGGGCTGATCATGGGCGGAACGGCCGCAGCGGCGATGATGGCGGTGCCTTTGACCGGCTGGGCCAAGGAAAAGGCGCCGAAGGCGGACAAGAAGAAGCCCGAAGCAGGGCCGTCGGTCAGCAAGGGCTTTCAGCCTGCTGCCGTAAAAATGGACAAAGCACTGAAGGCCAAGGATTTTGTTGCTCTTGAAGCCGCAATTTCCGAAGGGGCGCCGCTGGCGACCGCACCGTATGACCAGTATCTGCTGGGATTTTTCAACCTGCAGATGGGGCTGAACAGCAAGGATCAGACGCGGCAGAGCGTTGCGCTGGACCGGATGATTGATTCGGGAGCGGCCCCCGCTGCCGATCTGACCCGCTACCATTTCTTCTCGGGCAACTTTGCTTATAACGCCAAGGATTATGCCAAGGCGGTCGATCGGCTCACCCGCGCGAAACAGGGCGGAAGCACGGAAAGCGCATTGCCGCTGTTGCTGATGGATTCGCTCTATAAGACGAATCAGCTGGAAAATGGATTGGCTGTGGCGCGCGAAGCCGTGGCGGCGAACCGCGCGGCAGGGACCATCCCGGCCGAAGACTATTATGTCCGCAGTGCACAGGCGCTGCAAAAGGCCGGTCGCCCGAACGAGGTCATCGACTGGCTCAACCTGCGGCTGACCGACTATCCTGACGCAAAAACATGGCGCAACGCGCTGTTCGTCTATCTCCAGACGCTCAAGCCCGACGCCGAAACGACGCTCGACGCGTTGCGCCTGATGCGCGCAACTAAT
>JBEGPL010000012.1:0-7359 GCA_041181445.1 Pseudomonadota bacterium | reverse complement strand
GCCGAGCAGGTCGCCATAAAAACGCCGCGCGTCATCCTCCGCGCCGAGGGGGATCGCAATTTGGACATGGTCGATGGCGAGCGCGGTGGTCATCACATCAACGCGATGTCCGGCGCGTCTTCCTGTTTCATCCCCACCGTATGATATCCGGCATCGACATGGTGCGTTTCGCCGGTCACCCCCGCCGCAAGGTCGCTGAGCAGATACAGCGCCGAGCCGCCGACATCGTCAATCGTCACATTCCGGCGCAGCGGCGCATTATATTCATTCCATTTCAGGATCAGCCGGAAATCGCCGATGCCGCTGGCCGCCAGCGTCTTGATCGGCCCCGCCGACAGCGCATTGACGCGGATGCCCAGCGGCCCGACATCATTGGCCAGATATTGCACGCTGGTTTCCAGCGCCGCCTTTGCCACGCCCATGACATTATAATGCGGCATCACCTTTTCCGCGCCATAATAGGTCAGCGTGAGCAGCGATCCGCCGCCTTTGCCGGTTTCGGGATCGTACGGCACCATCATCGCCGCCGCGCGCTTGGCAACTGCGGTAAAGCTGAACACGCTGATGTTCATCGTCATCAGGAAATCGTCGAGCCCGACGTCGAAATATTTGCCGCGCAGCGCGTCCTTGTTCGTATAGCCGATCGCGTGGACGACAAAGTCGATGGTCGGCCAGCGGGCGGCGAGCGTATCGAACGCCGCATCCAGATTGGCCATGTCGGCGACGTCGCAATCGATCAGGAAATCGCAACCAAGCTGTTCGGCGAGCGGGCGCACGCGTTTGGCCATCACATCGCCCTGATAGCTGAACGCCAGTTCGGCCCCCGCGCCGTGCAGCGCCTTGGCAATGCCCCATGCCAGCGACTTGTCGTTCGCCAGCCCCATGATCAGGCCGCGTTTGCCCGCCATCAATCCTGAAGTGTTCATGCCCACATTCTCCCTGCGCTTTAAGTTGCGTCGTCGGCCTTGCGCGGATCGGCTTTCTGGTCCGGCGCGCTGGCCAGCGCCGCATTCAGTTCGGCGCCCATAACCAATCCCAGCCCGACAATATAGAAAAACAGCAAGGTCACCATCACCCCCGCCAGGCTGCCATAGGTCAGGTCATAGCGAAAGACCTGTGCCAGCACCACGGGGAGCAGCAACAGCGTGCCGACCCACCAAAGCGACGTCAGCAACGCGCCGGGCCATTTCGGGTTGTGCCGCCCGCGATATTCGACCGGGGTCAGCGACAGGAACAGGACGTACAGCGCGCCGAACAGGCCGATCAGCGGCACATAACGCGGCAGATTGAGCCAGTGCAGCCAGTCCGCAAGTCGCGGCGCAGCGTTGGCGACAAATTGGTCGACCGCGATGATCAGCACCTGCGCGCTGAACGACGCGAGCATCAACACCACCGCGCCGATGATCAGACCGATCGAGCCGAGCCGGTAATGCCAGAAACTGCGCGCATAGCGCGTGCCATAGGCGCGGCGCAAAATGTCGCGGATCGTTTCAATCAAACTGCCCACGGTCCACAGCCCGACCAGCGCGCCCAGCCACAGCAACGGCCCGCTGCGCGCATTGAGCACGTCGATCACCGGCGCGCGCACCACGTCCGCCACGCCGACGGGCATGGTTTTCAGGATGGCATCAACGGTGCGCATCCCCGCATCGCCCTGATTAAGCAGGCTGGCGACTGCCGCCGCCGTGATAAAAAAGGGAAACAGCGCGAGCAGCGCCAGATAAGCCAGGTTCCCGGCGTGGATAAATCCGTCATAATAGACGCCGATGAAGGCGCGGCGCAGCACGGTGAACGGCCGCGTGTCGGGACCGATGGTGTCGCGCACGCGCTGCATCGCGCGTC
Organism: Pseudomonadota bacterium; assembly: GCA_041181445.1. GTDB lineage: Bacteria > Pseudomonadota > Alphaproteobacteria > Sphingomonadales > Sphingomonadaceae > Sphingopyxis. The sequence continues at coordinate 5,517 of JBEGPL010000012.1, read as the reverse complement.
GCCGCCGTGCCTCGGGCGTTTCGGGGGACTGGCCGCTTTCGTCAGGGTCGGCAACCGCCATGCCGCGCTAGACGCCCATGTCGCGGCGCAGGTCGCGCGCGTCGTGCCACCCGTCGACAAAGGCATTGAGCGCAGCGTCGTCGCCCGGCACGTCGATCATCAGCGTGACCAGCTGATCGCCGCGGCCACCGTCCTTGCTGCTGAACCCGCGCGCTTTCAGCCGCAGCACCTTGCCCGATGCCGCACCCGGCGGCACCGCCAGCATCACCGGGCCGTCGACCGTCGGCACTTTGACCTTGGCACCCTTGACCGCTTCATCGAGCGCGATGGGCAGGTCGATGCGGATGTCGGCACCCTCGCGGCGATAGAATGGGTGCGGCTTGACGTCGATGGTGACGATGCCGTCGCCCGCGCCGCCCGGCCCCGCCTGTCCCTTGCCGGTCAGCCGCATCTGGGTGCCGCTTTCGACCCCGGCGGGCAGCCGCAGGTCGATCGTCGCACCGTCGCTGAGCGTGATGCGTTGTGGTGCCAGCGTCGCGGCGTCGACAAAGCCGACCGCCAGCCGGTACGCGATGTTCGCACCTTTCGCGGGCGGGGCGCTGCGCCCGCGCTGGGCAAAGCCGCCGAACGGCCCGCCCGCGCCGCCCGCTGCGCCGCGCCCGCCGAACAAGCCTTCGAATATGTCGCCAAAGTCGCCCGCTTCACCGGCAAAGCCGCCCTGAAAGCCGCCGCCCGCGCCACCGCCGGGGCCCCGGCCATAACCGAACGGCATCGCCGGATTACCCTCACCATCGATTTCGCCGCGGTCGAACTGCGCCCGGCGCGCCGGATCGCTCAGCAGATCATAGGCGCGTGACACTTCGGAAAAGCGCTCGGCCGCCTTGGGGTTTTTGGTGTTGCGGTCGGGGTGCAATTCTTTCGCGAGTTTGCGATACGCCGTCTTGATCTCGGCCGCGCTCGCGCCTTTGGGGACGCCCAGCAGTTGATAGGGATCGGCCATTGTCGGGTCACACACTCGCTTTGGGGCGCGCCACTGCGCCGCTCATTCCCATGTGGTTCGCGCGCACGCCGAGGTCAAGGCGGCATCGCACCCTCGACGCCGCCGTTCGACGCCTCTAAGAGGAGGCCATCATGCCCGACGATCCCTTTGCCCTGTTCGACCAATGGTTTGCCGAAGCGCGGGCCGGCGAGCCCAACGACCCCAACGCCATGGCGCTCGCCACCGTCGACGCGGCGGGCCAGCCATCGCTGCGCATGGTGCTGCTCAAAGGGCACGGCGGCGATGCCGAGGGTGTCGGCGGCTTTATTTTCTACACCAATCTGGAAAGCCGCAAGGGGCGCGAGCTGGCGGGCAACCCCCATGTCGCGCTGCTGTTTCACTGGAAGTCCCTGCGGCGGCAAGTCCGCATCGAGGGGCCGGTGCAGCGCGTCAGCGACGCCACCGCCGATGCCTATTTCGCCACGCGCAGCCGCGATTCACAGCTGGGGGCGTGGGCGTCGGACCAGTCACGTCCGCTGTCCGACCGCGCCACATTCGAAGCGCGTTTTGAGGCGATGAAGGCCCGGTTCGCGGGGCAGGATGTGCCGCGCCCGCCGCATTGGTCGGGCCATATCGTCGTCGCGCAGCGGATCGAATTCTGGCAAGACCGCGCGCACCGGCTGCACGAACGCTGGCTTTATGTGCGCAGCGGCGACGCGTGGACCGCCGCGATGCTCTATCCATGAGCGGCGCGCACGCCCATCACGCGCACCACGCCGCGGCGTCGGCGCTGACCACGCGCGCCGCGATTGCCAGCGTTGCGATGGCGCTGTTCCTGTCGGGCTTGAAAAGCTGGGCGGCGTGGGACACGGGGTCGGCGGCGATGCTCGGCAGCCTGGCCGACACCGCGCTCGACTTGGTCGCCAGCGTCGTGACATTCCTGGGTGTGCGCTATGCGGCCCAGCCCGCTGATGACGACCACCGCTTTGGCCATGGCAAGGCCGAAGCGCTCGCCGCGCTGTTTCAGGTGGTGTTGATCGCTGTCTCCGCCATCGGAATCGGCTGGCGCTCGGCGCTGCGGCTGGGCAGCGACCGACCGACCGAGGGGCTGGAACTGGGCATCGCCGTGTCGGTGATCGCGATGGCAGCGACCTTTGCCCTGCTCGCCTATCAGCGCTTTGTCATCGCCAAGACCGATTCGGTCGCGATTGAAACCGACCATGTCCATTACCAGTCCGACCTGTTGCTCAACCTGGCGGTGATCGCGGCGCTGCTGCTCGATCAGGTCGCGCATATCCGCGGCGCCGACGCGGCGTTCGGCATCGCGATTGCGCTGTGGCTCGGCTGGGGCGCGTGGCGCGCGGCTCAGCGTGCGGTCGATCAGTTGATGGACAAGGAATGGTCGGTCGAAAAGAAGCAGGCGTTTCTGGACGTCGCGCTGCGCCACCCCGAACTGGCGGGCATCCACGACCTGCGCACGCGGACCAGCGGCGGGCACGACTTTGCCCAGTTCCACGCGTGGGTCGACCCGGCGATGACCGTGCGCGACGCGCACCGCGTGATGGACGAGATCGAAGACGAGCTGATGCACGCATTTCCGGGGACCGAGGTGCTGATCCACCCCGACCCCAAGGGGCACAGCGACGAGATCGGCTATATACCGTCGGAAACGGTCGAGCATCGGGAATAGGGGGAACGCACAATATGGCCGAACAGGAAAAGGACGCGCTGTACGGCGTTGGTGGCTGGTTGCTGTTTCTGGTCGTGATCATCGGCATTATTTCGCCGCTGCGCGTGCTGGTCGAAACCGCGGCCAATTTGAACATCGACGACGCCACGGCGGCATCGCTGGGGCCAAATTGGGGAACCTATGTTGGCCTGACCTGGGTGATCGCGGCGCTGAGTGTCGTCGGGGCCATATGGCTGGCGTGGCGACTGTACAAGGTGCACACGCCGCAGACGCTCAAGATCGCCAAAGTCGGCCTGTGGGCGCTGGCCTTTGCCCCCAGCCTTGCCGATATGGCGACATCGGCGCTGTTGTTCCCCGACATCATGGGGGCTTATTTCGGCGGCGATTTCGCCATCCAGTTTGCCAAGCTGTTCGTCTTTCCGACGGTATGGACGCTCTATCTGTTCAAGTCGCGGCGCGTGGCGAACACCTATGGCGGGGCGGAAAAGGACGCGCACGACATTTTCGCCTGACCCCTCACCCCGTCCCGTAAAGGCCCGTCAGCCGGTCGAGCGCCAGCCCGAGCACCAGCCGCCCCGATCGCGCGGGCCAGCCCAGTCCCTTTTCGGCATCGGTCATCGCGTCGCCAGCGCACAGCACGCGCCAGCAAATGTCCGCCAGCCCCGGCCCGACATGCGCCATCGCGGCGTGGAAGCGGCGGTGCGCGTCGATCCGTGCCAGGCTGGCCGACGCACCCGGCGACGCCCCGACCCGGCCGCGCGCGGGCGGCGCGGCGTCCCAGCGCATCGTGACGCGCGGCGACAGGCCGGCGCGTTCATAATCGGCGCGCAGCCGCTCGCCCGCCGCCAGTTGCGCATCGCTGATCCGGCCGCGCGCGTGCAGCCACGCGAGTGGGCTTTCGGCCAGATTGACGGTGACTTGGCGGAACACCCGCCGCGCGGGATCGTGCAAGTCGTCGGGGTGCGGGCGGCTGGTCAGGTGCTGGGCGGCGGTGGACATGGGCATGTTTCTCCATCGGGGGGACGCGAATCAGCCCTTGCCATTTGGATCGACATGTAGGAAAGAGAAAACCATATAGGTTTGCACGAAGGGGACTGCCGCCATGATCAACAGCATTCGTTCGGTCCGCCGCGCCAAGGGTCTGACGCTGGAGGATGTCGCCGCGCGCTGCGACCCACCGACGACGCCGCAGACGATCGGGCGGCTGGAAACCGGCACCCGCACCCTCTCGCTCGACTGGATGAACCGCATCGCCGGCGCACTGGGCGTCGACGCCGCCGAACTTGTCCGCCTGCCGCAGGATACACAGCTCACCATCACCGCCATGCTTGACGCCGACGGCGCGCACGCGCCGACGCGGGTTGAGGCCGCGACCACCGCGCGCGCCAGCGACGACATGATGGCGGTGCGCGTCACCGGCAGCATCGGCGATTACCGCGCGCACGACGAAATCTGGTGCCGCCCGGTCGCACTCGACGCGCTGGCGGGGGCGCTGAACCGCGATGTACTGGTGCCGCGCCCCGCCGGACGCTTTGTCTTTGCTCGGCTGCTCAATGTTGAGGGCGACAAGCTGCACCTGCTCCCGCTCGGCGCCGGGCAGCGGCAACAGGTGGTCGTGAACCCCGCGTGGGTCGCGGTCGCCGTCCGCCTGATCCGCGCGCTCTGACGCGGCGCCCGCCCGCCGTGCACATATTGTCCATCGCGACGTTGTTTCCCGACGACAGCCGCCCCAATTTCGGCCTGTTCGTCGAACGATCATTACGCGAAGCGGCGGCGCAGCCGGGGGTAAGGCTGAGCATCGTTGCGCCCGTCGGCGTGCCGCCGTGGCCGTTGTCGCTGCACCCGCGCTACCGCGCACGCGCCGCGTTGCCCGTGATGCAGCAATGGAACGGGCTGACCGTCCATCGTCCGCGCTTTCCCCTGATCCCGCGTTTCGGCGCGCGCTTTAATCCCGCGATGGTGGCGCGTGCGGTGCTGCCCATCGCCCGACGCCTGCACGCCGAAACGCCCATCGACGGCATCGATGCGCAATTTTTCTTCCCCGACGGCCCCGCCGCGATGCACGTTGCCGCCGCGCTGACGCTGCCGTTCATCGCAAAGGCGCGCGGCGCCGACATCAGCCATTGGGCGGATGACCCCATGGGCGCGCCCCGCGTTGCCGCCGCCGCCAGCGCCGCCGCACGGATGCTCGCCGTGTCCGAGGCGATGAAGGCCGACATGGTCGCCGCCGGGTTCGACGGATCAAAGATCCAAGTCCATTACACCGGCATCGACCGCGACCGATTCTGCCCCGGCGACCGGCGCGCGGCGCGGGCATGGCTGGCGGCGCGGCTGGGGCGCGACATTGGCGATGCGCCGCTGATTGCGACCGTCGGTGCGCTCATCGCGCGCAAGGGCCAGCGGCTGGTGATCGACGCGCTCGCGGGGCTCCCCGGCGTACAATATGCGCTGGCGGGCAGCGGCGAGGATGAGGCGATGCTGCGCATGTGCGCCGGCGACGCGGGGACCGGCGACCGCGTCCATTTTCTGGGCAGCGTCGGCAATGCCGACCTGCCGATGCTGTATCGCGCCGCCGACGCGGTCGTCATGCCCTCGGCCAGCGAGGGGCTGGCCAATGCTTGGGTCGAGGCGATTGCGTGCGGGACGCCGGTGGTGATCAGCGATGCGGGCGGCGCACGCGAACTGGTGCAAAGCGAAGCTGCGGGACGGGTCGTCGCCCGCGACCCGCGCGCAATCGCAGTGGCGGTGCGCGATGTGATCGCGGCGGGCGCAGACCCGGATGCCGTCGCCGCAACGCTGGGCGACCGTTTCAGCTGGGACCGCAACGGCCGCGAACTGGCAGCCCACT
>JBEGPL010000011.1:0-3476 GCA_041181445.1 Pseudomonadota bacterium | reverse complement strand
CATCGCCTACGCCGGTGATATCAAATATCATAGCACCCACATTGCCGTGGCGATGGCACGGGGGCTGGATGCGGCGCAGACCGGCCGGCGGCTCGCGGCCATGTGGACCGATCAGGGTTTTTGGATAACAGCCATAGCCGCCGATGCCATCGACGGGCTCAATGCCGCGCTGAAACGCACCCCGCGCCATGACGATTATTGGACGTGGGTCGGCGAATGGACGCCCTATGCTGCCGGTGATCCCGCCGGATCATAATTTTAACCCTTCGCCGTCTTTGCCTTGCGCGCGCGCTGCGCCCACAACTGGACATCCTGCGCATCGTCGCCCGGCGTGCGCGGCGCATAGCGGGCATAGGCGTCGTAAACCTCTGCCCACCGTTCCTCGATCCGCACGACATTATAGGGGTGGCTGACCAGATAATAGGCGCCGGCCTCCATTTGCGGGACGATGCGCGCGGCGAAATCGTCGGGGTCCATCGCGACGCCCTTTGACTGCGGCCCGGCCATGTCGGTCGCGACCCAGCCAGGGATGATGACGCCAAGGCTGATGTTCGCGGACACTTCGCGGCGCAGCACATCCATCAGCCCGAGCACGGCGTGCTTGCTGGCGACATAGGCACTCCCACCGCGCGGCAGGGCGTTGAACAGGGCATTTTCCGATGCGGTGGCATAAATGGCGGCGGGCCGGCCGTCGGCACGAAAGCGGCGGCCAAAAACCATAGCGCCGTGCCAAACGCCCCAGAAATTGACGTCCATCACGCGGCGCGCTTCGGCCGGGTCCAGGTCAAATATGGCTCCGCGCCCGCCGCCGATCCCGGCATTGTTGATGACCACGTCGGCGCGCCCGCCGCGCGCCCAGGCAAAATCGGCGAGCGCCTCGACCGCGTCGACGTCGGCGACATCGGCGGCAAAGCTGGCAGCGTCGATGCGCAAGCGGGCGAGCTGGTCAATGGCAGCGTCCAACCGGCCAGAATCGGGTTCGGACAGGATGATGCGACCGCCCGCCGCGCCGATCCGCTTGGCCAGCGCCAGTCCGATGCCGGTCGCCCCGCCGGTGATCACGACGGTCTTCCCCTTGAAATTCATGGTGCACTCCTTGCCCAGATGGCCCCTCCGGGCAACCCTATGATGGGAAACGGTTGAAGCGAGCCGGGGGTTCCCTTCCTCGCTGAAATCAAGGCTAATCCGTCAGGGCATCCAGCAGCGCGGCGACGTCGGTATCGTTATTATACAGGTGCGGCGTGATCCGCAGCGATTGTCCGCGCAGCGAGACATGGACATTGGCCGCCGCCAGCCGCTCGACCAGCCCGGCGGGCGGGGCCCCGTCAAAACCGAGCGACAGGAAATGGCCTGCGCGCACCGCCGCCGGAGTCGGCAAGAGCCCGCGTGCGGCGGCGGCGTCGGCAATCGCCCCGGTCTTGGCCTCCAGCGTTTCGGCGATGTTGGCGATGCCCCATGCGCAAATCAGGTCGAAGGCTGCGCCCGCGCCCATCAACAGCGGCGGATTGGCACATTCGCCCATGTCAAACCGGCGCGCGCCCGGCTGAAAATCGGACTGATAGTCGACGAGCCGCGCAAAATCCTGCGATCCGGCGCGGTTGAGCCAGCTTTGTTCGATCGCCGCCCCGGCATGATGGCGCGGATCGACATAGAATATCGCGGTGCCATAGGGCGACAGCAGCCATTTATAGCAAGCGGCGACCATGAAGTCGGGGCGCACCGCGTCCAGATCGAGCGGCATCGCGCCGAGCGACTGGGTGGCGTCGATCACCAGTGCAGCGCCGACCGTGCGGCATGCCGTCCCGACCGCGACCAGATCGACGCGGCGGCCGTCGGCCCAGTGGCAGTGCGGCACGGCGACAATCGCGGTGTCGGCGGTGATGGCGTCCAATGTTGCGGCAGTCCAGTCATCGTCGGGGTCGCGCCGCGCGACGCGGATATCGCCGCCCGCCGCCGCCGCCATGTCTTGCCAGACATAAAAATTGGACGGAAATTGATCGCCCAGCACGACAATCGACTGACCGCGCGCCACCGGCAAATTGCGCGCCGCCGTCGCCAGTGCATAGCTGACCGAGGGCACGATCGCGATATTGTCGGCAGCGGTGCCGACCAGTGTTGCGGCGCGGGTACGGAACGCTTCAATCTGCGCGAAAAAGTCGGTGGGGGCATAGGTCCACGGCGTTTGTTTCCGCGCCGCGCCCGCCGCAACCGCCGCGCTCACCACATCGGGCAGCGGCCCCATATAGCCGCAGTTGAAATAATGGACGTCGCGCGGCATGGCGAAACGATGGCGCTGGTCAGCGATTTTGGTCATGTGCCGCGTTGAAGCAGCGCGCCGCCGCATATGCAAGCGGCAGCGCTGGCGTTCACCGCTGCGCGGCCCCATAGGGACGGACATGGTCATCGCCCTCATCGCCATTTTTTGTGCCGGAACGCTCAATTTCGCGTTGCACCGCGCGTTCATGGAAAGCGACGACCCGCTGATCGCTGAAATGGTGCGCCCGCTGGCCGCGCGGGTCGGGCCGCACCTCACTTATGTTTTCGAATTTCTGTTGCTGGTCGGCGCGATGGCGCTGGCGACACGCAGTTGGTCGGCCGCGCTGTTTTCCTATGGCGCCTATACGATTTTCAACGCGGCGGCCTTTGCGTGGATCATGAACCGGCCGCGGTAAGTTGCGGGCCGGGTGGGCCGACATCATGCCGCCGCGTGGAACCACCATATGCCGTCGCGATCTTCGCGGCGGATGCGGCCTTCGACTTCGAGCCGCTTGAGATGTGCCAGCGCTTCGCCGGTCGCCAGTTCCGCATTGTCGCCGCCGATTGGCCGGTTGAACAACAGGTGAAAGATGTCGACCGTGCGCTGCGGCGCTTCGGCAATCGCTTCGGCCAGCTTGTACAGCCGCATCCGATGTTCATCGCGCAGCGCGCGCAGCCGGACGTGCAACCCGGTAAACGGCTCGCCGTGCGCCGGGCACACGGTCAAGTCGGCGGGCAACTCCAGCAATTTGTCAATCGAATCCAGCCATTCGCCCAGCGGATCGGCGTCGGGTTCGGTAATGTTCACCGACACGTTTGAACTGATCCGCGGCAGCACCTGATCGCCCGACACCAACACGCCGCTCTTTTCATTGAGCAGACAGGCATGTTCGGGGCTGTGGCCCGACCTGGTCACGACGCGCCATTTATGCGGTCCCATGTCCATCACATCGCCGTCCTGCATCCGCACATAACTGCGCGGCAGCGGATAGACCATCTTGGCAAATCGGCCCCAGCCGCGCGCGCGATAGGCCTCCAGCGTCGGTTCGTCCCATCCCGCGCCGCGCTGCATCCGGATCGCTTCGTCGGGAACGTCGGTGTTCGTGTCGCCGACGATCATCCGCACGGTCAACATCTCGCCGCGCGTCATCCACAGCGCAATGCCGTGTTTTTTCGCCAGCCAGCCCGCCAGCCCGATATGGTCGGGGTGCATGTGCGTG
>JBEGPL010000010.1:0-4218 GCA_041181445.1 Pseudomonadota bacterium | reverse complement strand
CAATCACCAGCCAGCCCAGCACGCAGATGGCCCAGGCAATCGCCAGGGCCAGCCAGCGGCGGGTCCAGATGCTGTGCAGTGCTACCCGAAATTCGTCATACAATCCGTTCATGGGTCCGTCTTTTTCCTGGCGTTATGTTCTGCGCTGACCGGCGGGGCCGATCAGAAGAAGCTTTCGGGGATGATGATGACGTCGCCGGGTTGCAGCCGCACATTGGCGCGGATGTCGCCCTTTTTGATCAGATCGTTCAGCCGCAGCGCATATTCGCGCTGTTTGCCGGTGCCGCGGTCATAGCGGACCAGTCGCGCCTTGTTACCGGCGGCATATTCGGACAGGCCGCCGACCGCGATCATCGCATCGAGCACCGTCATATTGGCGCGGAACGGGATCGCAGCGGGCTTTTCGGTCGCACCCATGATCCGCACTTGCTGAGAATAAGTGCCCGAAAAATTGTTCACGATCACGCTGACAATCGGGTCCTTGATGAACTGGCTCAGCTGCAGCTTGATGTCCTGTGCCAGCATCGTCGGCGTTTTGCCGACGGCGGGCATATCGGTGATCAGCGGCGTGGTGATCCGGCCGTCGGGGCGCACTTGCACCTTTGCGCCCAGTTCAGGGTTGCGCCAGATGAAGATGGTCAGTTCGTCGAGCGGGCCGATGACATATTCCTCGCCCGGACCTTCCTGGTTCTGGACAAAGTTGGCGCTCGGCAATTCAGGGCCGCTGCTGGCACCCGACGCACAGCCGGTCAGCGCAGCCGCAGCAATTCCGGCGCAAAGGGCAGCGCGGGCGGCGCGGTTCGAGTTTTTGTGACGCATCGACTTCAACCTTTCACGGTGCATCGGCAGCCGGGGATTCGAGCCAATCGAAGCCTGTGGCCAATGCAACAGCGTGCAGGACTGCCAAAAAAGGGTGAAGATACCGTTAGGATTATCGGGAAAATGAATGATGCCAGCGGCGTAGGTCCATTTGACCCGCGATAGCGGCGGGGCGGATCGGACGGGTCAGACCATCATTTCAATCGCCGGACCCTGGCCCAGAAACTGTGCCGGGCTGGCGCTGGCGCCATAGGCCCCCGCCATGAACAGCACCGCCAGATCGCCAACGTCACCGCGCGGCAGGCCAATCTGGTCGCCCAGTCGGTCAAGCGGCGTGCACAGGCATCCGACCACCGAAACCGTCTCTTCGACCGGCGCGCCAAAGCGGTTGGCGAGCGCGAGCGGATAATTGCGGCGCACGACGGTGCCAAAATTGCCACTGGCCGCCAGTTGGTGGTGCAGCCCGCCGTCGACGACCAGAAATGTTTCGCCATGGCTGACCTTGCGGTCGACGATGCGCGTCACATAAATGCCGGCCTCGGCGACCAGCCAGCGCCCCAGTTCGATGGCAAAACGGCTGCCGGCCAGCGCATCGCCGCGCGCTACCAGCACCGACGCCAGCGCGTCGCCAACATGCGCGATGTCGACCGCGCGATCGTTCGGGAAATAGGGCACACCCAGCCCGCCGCCCAGATTCACCAGCGGCGGGGTCGCGCCGATCTCGTCGGCCAGACGCGCCGCCAGCGCGACCGTCTGCGCCTGGGTATCGGCGATGGCGGCGGCATCAAGGGCCTGAGATCCCGCAAATATATGAAAGCCGCGCCAGTCGGCCCCGGCCGAAATCAGATCACCGACCAGCGTCGGCACCCGGTCGGCATCGACGCCGAAGGGCTTGGCTCCGCCGCCCATCCGCATCCCCGACCCCTTCAGGTCGAAGTCGGGATTGACCCGGACCGCGAGACGCGGAACCACCCCCGCCGCGTCGGCAATGGCGAGCGCGCGCGCCGCCTCGCCCGCGCTTTCCAGATTGATCGTCACCCCGGCGGCAATCGCCGCGCCCAATTCGCGGTCACGCTTGCCCGGTCCGGCAAAACTGACATGACCGGCATCGAGCCCGGCGGCGAGCGCAAATTGCATTTCGCGGCCCGACGCGACGTCAAAGCCATCGACCAGCCCCGCCATGTGCGCCAGCACCGGCGTGAACGGATTCGCCTTGATCGCAAAGTGGATTGCCAGCTTTTCGGGCATGGCCACGCGCAGCATCGCCACCCGCGCGTCGAGCATGGCGCGATCATATAGAAACAGCGGTGTGTCGCCCGCGACATCGACCCAGTCGGCCACGCGGCGGCCGCCGACCAACAAATGACCATCGTTGTCAGCGGCATAACCGTCAGGGATCGGGCCCATCGGCTTCATGCCGCGCGCTCCTGCGCATAATCCAGCGCAATCTGGACCCGGTCGAGCTTGCCATTGGGGTTATGTGGCAATTCGGCGCACCAGATCACGTCGCGCGGCTGCATGAAATTGGGCAGCGTGGCGCGCAGATGCGCGGCGAGGCCACTCTGCGCGGGTTCGTCGCCGTCGCCGCGAACAATCAAGACAATGGCGGCGCCCAGTCGCGGGTCGGGAACGCCAAAGGCAACGGCTTCGCGCACGCCGGGCGCCTGCACCGCCACCTCTTCGACCTCGCCCGGGCTGACCCGGTTGCCCGCTGTCTTGATCATCGCATCGTCGCGGCTGACAAAATAGAGCAGGCCGTCACCATCGCGCCGCACGGTATCGCCCGACCAGACACAGGTGCCGCCCATGCGGGACGCCTTTGGCGCGGGCCGAAAGCGTTGCGCGCTGCGTGCGGCGTCCTGCCAATAGCCCTTTGCAACCAGCGGCCCGCAATGGACCAGTTCGCCCGGTTCGCCATCATCGGTCAGGCTGCCGTCGGGGCGGCACACCAATATTTCGGCGTGCGGGATCGCGCGGCCCATCGAATCGGGGTGGGCATCGACCAGCGCGGGGTCAAGATAGGTCGAGCGGAACGCCTCGGTCAGGCCATACATCGGATAAAGATCGACATGCGGAAACAGCGCGCGCAACTGTGCCACCAATGGCCGCGTCAGCGCCCCGCCGCTGTTGGTCAGCCGCCGCAGCGTCGCCGCGCTGCCCGCCGGCCATTCACATTCGACCAGTTGCACCCACAGCGGCGGCACGCCCGCCAGCGTCGTGATGCCCAGCCGGTCAATCGCACGCACGACGTCGCGCGGCATCAGGTAGGACAGCGGCGCAACCGCGGCCCCGGCATGCCACGCCGAAAAAATCTGGTTCTGGCCATAGTCAAAGCTGAACGGCAGCACTGCCAGCACACGGTCTGCGCGCGTCAGCCGCAGATATTGCGCAACGCTCTCGGCCCCCAGCCACATGTTGGCGTGGCTCAGCACCACGCCCTTTGGCCGTCCGGTCGATCCGCTGGTGTAAAGGATTGCCGCCAGATCGTCGGGCCGGGCGTCGGACGGCGGCAATGTGTCGCCCGCCCCCGCCGCAATCGCGGCCACCGCATCGGCATCATGCACGGCAAAGGCCGGGTTGGCGATCATCGCCGCGCGCGCCGCGTTGGTGATCAGCATCACCGCACCGCTGTCGGCCATGATATGGCCCAGTTGTGCACTTTTGAGCAGCGGATTGACCGGCACATGGACCATGCCCGCGCGCGCCACCGCCAGCGGCAACAGGCACGCCAACCGCGACTTTTCAATCCAGCTGGCGACCCGCGCGCCCGGCGCGGCGCCGCGCGCGCGCCCTTCGGACCGCAACCAATGCGCCAGCCGCCCGACCTGCGCCTCCAGCCCGGCAAAATCCAGATCGCCATCGCGCGCGATGAGCGCCGTGTCGCCCGCCGCGCCGCACAGCGCAAGATGATCGATCGGCCGGGAAGGGATGTTTAACAACTCGGTCATATAGAAGGCGGTCACATTTCCACGGGTTGGGGTCGCAATCTGGCCATGTATATGCCGGTCAACAGTTTAAATCACGCTAATGCCGTGCCGATTGCGGCGTCGGCGGCGCGTCCCGATGGCCGGATTTCACCCTTTGCGCGCGCCGAATGGTTTGACCTGCTGGCGGCGCATTGCTTTGATCCGGCGGCCGTGGCGACGGTCCATGCCAGCGATGGCCACGCCCATGTCTGGTTGCCGCTGGTCCGCACCGGCCCTGCGACGTGCCGCGCGGCGGCCAACTGGTACAGCTTTTCCTATGGCCCCGTCGGCACGCCCCCCGCCGTCGCCGCCGCGCTGACCGCGCTGGCCGCAGAGCTGCGCCGCGACACGGCGCGCGTCACACTGGCCCCGGTCAGCGCCCGCGACGGCAGCTTGCCCGCACTCACCGCCGCCTTTCGCGCCGCGGGCTGGG
>JBEGPL010000009.1:0-4709 GCA_041181445.1 Pseudomonadota bacterium | reverse complement strand
ACATGCCACACGGGGGCGCAAAGCTGTTTCTATCGCATTGTCGGCGCCGACGGCACGCTGGTGCGTGACGATGATGCGCGCTGACGCGGCGGTTCTGTTGGGCGCGTTGCTGATGCTGGGCGCTTGTACCGCGCGGGCGCCACAGCAACAGGTGCCAGAGGCCGACCCGGGCAATCCGCTGGAGGTCGCCGCGCGCGACCGCGGAGTCGTCGACGAAGCCGAAAACAGCTCGCTGGTTGGTGTCTTTGAACGACAGCATGAACTTGGTCAGGACGGCATGTGCGTCGTCGAACAGGGCGGCGATATCCGCTTTGCCCTGACCGCATCCTATGGTCCCGCTGTGCGCTGTACCGGCAGCGGGCGGATTGAGCGCACCGGCGGCGTGTGGATGCTGCGCTTTGCCGGGGACAGTGGGTGCAGCATCGAAGTGCGCGAAGACGCGGGCAGCCTGTTGTTCGCTGGATCGGTGCCGCGCGCATGCGATGACCTGTGCCCGTCGCGCGCGTCACTGTCAGGCCTGTCGATGCCGCGGGTCAGTTGGTCGGGTGACGAAGCCCGCCGCTTTCGCCTGATCGACAAAAAGGGCGAAAAGACACAGCCCTGCGCCCAATAGCGCATGGGTGCCCGCGGCGGACCGACGCGCGCCCGAAAACGTAACGGCGCGTCCTTGACGTTCACGTAAACGTCAAATATGTCGGCGCTATGACCACCGATTACGGCCACACCCATATTTCGACCCCCGACGCCAGCGGGCGCGAGGATTATACCATCACCGATCTGTCGGCCGAATTTGGCGTGACGGCGCGGGCGCTGCGCTTTTATGAGGATGAAGGGTTGATTCAGCCCTCGCGCCGCGGCCTCGCGCGCGTCTATTCGCGGCGTGACCGTGCGCGGCTGGCGTGGATTTTGCGCGCCAAACGTGTCGGGTTCAGCCTGGCCGATATTCGCGAGATGATCGACTTGTACGACATTGGCGACAACCGGCGGACGCAGCGACAGGTGACGCTGGAAAAATGCCGCGCGCGCATCGACCTGCTCAGCCAGCAGCGTCACGACATCGACAGTGCGATCGAGGAGCTGACCCAGTTCATCGAAATAGTCGAAAGCGCGGGTAGCGAAGTCGCATAAAAGCGTTAGACTGATATTTCTCTGCATCCCGTAACCCGAATGACGGAGGCCCTCCATGCCTGTGTATAAAGCCCCTGTGAAAGATACGCTGTTCATCCTGAACGAGGTGATCGGCATCGAACGTTATGCCAATCTGCCCGGCTTTGAAAATGCGACCCCGGATGTTGTCGAAGCCGTGCTGATCGAGGCGGGGCGCTTTTGCGAAGACGTGTTGCTGCCGATCAACCACAGCGGCGATATCGAGGGATGCACCCGCCACGCCGATGGTTCGGTGACGACGCCCAAGGGCTTTCCGGAGGCCTATCGCGCCTATTGCGACGCAGGCTGGACGCTGATCAGCCAGCCCGAGGAATTTGGCGGACAGGGCCTGCCGCACGTCGTCAGCTTTCCGGTCGAGGAATATCGCATGGCCGCCAATCAGGCGTTCGCCATGTATCCCGGCCTGACCATGGCGGCCGTCGCGGCGCTGCTGGTCAAGGGATCGGACGAACAGAAAGACAAATATGCGCGCCGCATGATTTCGGGCGAATGGGGCGGGACGATGAACCTGACCGAACCGCATTGCGGCACCGACCTGGGGCTGATCCGCACCCGCGCGGTGCCGAACAGCGACGGCAGCCACGCCATTTCGGGGACCAAGATTTTCATCTCGTCCGGCGAACATGATCTGACCGACAATATCATCCATCTGGTGCTGGCCAAAACGCCCGATGCGCCTGACAGCGTCAAGGGGATATCGCTGTTCATCGTGCCCAAGGTGATGGTCAATGACGACGGCAGCCTGGGCGCGCGCAACGCTGTCCAATGCGGGTCGATCGAGCACAAGATGGGCATCCACGCCAATTCGACCTGCGTCATGAATTATGACGGCGCGACCGGATATATGGTCGGTGAGGAGAATAAAGGCCTCGCCGCCATGTTCGTGATGATGAATGCGGCGCGGCTGGGCGTCGGGATTCAAGGACTGGCGCAGGCCGACATCGCGTTTCAGAACGCCGTCGCCTATGCCCGCGACCGGCGCCAGGGCCGCGCGCTGACCGGACCCGCCGATCCCGAACAAAAGGCTGACCTGTTGTTCGTCCACCCCGACGTGCGCCGGATGTTGCTCGACGCCAAGGCCATCACCGAAGGGCTGCGCGCGCTGTGCCTGTGGGGCGCCTTGCAAGTCGACATCGCGCATAAATCACCCGACGAAGCCGCGCGCCAGACCGCCGACGATCTGGTCAGCCTGCTCACGCCGGTGATCAAGGGCTATGGAACCGACATGGGCTATGCCGTTGCGACCAATGCACAGCAGGTGTTCGGCGGCCATGGTTACATCGAGGAATGGGGCATGAGCCAATATGTCCGCGATGCCCGCATCACGATGATTTACGAAGGTGCAAACGGCGTACAGGCGATGGACCTGGTCGGGCGCAAACTGGCACAGAATGGCGGCCGCGCGGTGCAGGCCCTGTTTGCGGTGATCGACGGTGAATGCGCCGAGGCCAAGGCCGTTCCGGCGGTTGCCGATCTGGCCGAGCGGCTGGAAAAGGCCAATGGCGAGCTGAAAGCGGCGACAATGTGGTTCATGGCCAACGGTCTTGCCAACCCGAACAATGTCGGCGCGGGTGCGCATCATTACATGCACATCATGGGGAATGTCGCGCTGGGGTCGATGTGGTTGCAAATGGCAACAACGGCGCAGGCGGCCATCGACGCGGGCCAGGGTGATGCGGGCTTCTATCAGGCGAAACTGGTCACCGCGCGCCACTTTGGCGAACGATTCCTGCCCGATTGCGGCGCGCTGCGCCGCAAGATCGAGGCGGGCAGCGAGGCGATCATGGCGCTTGACCCGGAATTTTTCGTCGCGGCTTAAATTCTTTCCGCCCCAAGATTTCCTTGGGGAGGATCGACGTCACCGCTTCATGCACTGCGCTTTGTCGTCGCGCTTGAACTCGCTGCAATTCCATAACGCTTTTTCGAACCCGGCGGCTTCGTCGCGCAGGTAACTGAACGACATCGCCGCGCGCGCCATGTCGTTCATGTCGTCGCCCGACGGTTTCAGCACCGGGTTGGTCCAACCCATGAACTTGCAATAGGTGCGATCCCCGCACAGCCGCAGCGCCAGCGTGACATAGGTTTCGGGCGCGGCGCGCCGGTCGAGCTGGACATAGATGGTTTCTTTGAGCGCATTGGCCGCCGCGGCGGTGATCCGCGGCTCGCCGATTGCGACCGCTTCGACCGGCATGTCGATGGTGTCGCCGGTTGCCGTCAGCGCGATCCCCGCGTGCGCCGCCGACAATGCCGCCATTTTGGCGATGTTCGGTTCGCCGCCGCTGGTCCCTGCGCGAAAGGCGGCGGGGCGGCCCCAAAAGCCCGGCCAACGGAAAAACAGATGCGTGTCGACCTGGCCGATCTTTTCCAGACTGTCGCTCCAGTAAGGGCGCACCCAGTCGGTATGATAATGGGTCGCAAGGCCAACGCGCGCATCGACATTGCCGAGCAGTGCGGCGTCGGCGACGGTGCGCGCGCGGTCCCATGCGGCGTCGGAATAGCGGCGATTGAGCGCCCCGTCGCAGGTAAAGGTGAACTGGCATCCGGTGGTCCGTTCGGACCCCTGAAACACCACGCCGCACACCGATTTGGGAAACGCCGGATGGCGCGCGCGGTTGAGCACGACCTGTGCCACCGAACGCTGGCCGCCGCTGTCATCGCCGGCTTCGTACAGGACAGCGGCGGCCAGGCAGTCGCGCGCGCGTTGCTGGTCGAGGCCGCTGCCGCTGAACTGGAACGGTGCGGCGGGCACGACGTTGCGGTCGACAAAGGGAATGCGCGCATTGGCGGCGACCGCATCGTCGCGCGCGACCGGGGCGAGCGTCATCGGCAGCACCGTCGGCACTTTGTTGGCGGGCGGCGGCTTGCGCGCGGCAAGCACCGCGAGCGGCGATTGCGGCTCCGTGCGGCTGTTCGCCCCCAGCACCAGCGTGATCGCGGCAAATGCGATCAGCCAGAATGCGAGCGCAGCCCAGTCTGTGCCCCGTTTAGGGGAAAGGTCGATCATGGCGGTCCCGGTCGATCAGATTTCGGGCAGGAAGTCCGGCACCGACAGATAGCGCTCACCGGTGTCATAATTGAACCCCATGATCCGCGTCCCGGCGGGCAGATCGGCTGCCTTTTGCGCGATGGCGGCGAGCGTCGCACCCGATGATATGCCGACCAGCATGCCTTCTTCGCGCGCGGCACGGCGGGCCATGTCCTTCGCATCGGCGGGGTCGACTGTGATCACACCGTCGAGCAGGTCGGTGTGCAGGTTGCGCGGGATGAACCCGGCGCCGATGCCCTGAATTGGGTGCGGCGCGGGCTGGCCGCCCGAAATGACGGGCGACAATGTCGGCTCGACAGCAAAGACTTTCAGATTTGGCCAGTGCGCCTTCAAAAACTGGGCACAGCCGGTGATGTGACCGCCGGTGCCGACGCCGGTGATCATCACGTCAATCGGCGCGTCGGCGAAATCGGCCAGAATTTCGGGGCCGGTGGTGGCGACATGGACGTCAATGTTGGCGGGGTTTTCAAACTGCTGCGGCATCCATGCGCCGGGG
>JBEGPL010000008.1:0-3429 GCA_041181445.1 Pseudomonadota bacterium | reverse complement strand
CTGACCCTGCTCAACGAAGGGTCGGACGATACGGAAGCTGCGCGTTACATGCTGGCACCGGGCACCACCCTGTCGGTCGAAGACGGTCAGCGGGTTGAAGGGGGCGACATTCTCGCCCGCGCCAGCCGCGAAGCCGCCAAGACCCGCGACATCACCGGCGGTCTGCCGCGCGTTGCCGAACTGTTCGAAGCGCGCAAGCCGAAGGACAATTCGATCATCGCCAAGATCGCCGGACGGATCGAGTTCGTTCGCGACTACAAGGCCAAGCGCAAGATCGCGATCATTCCGGAAGAGGGCGATCCGGTCGAATACCTGATCCCGAAATCACGCGTGATCGACGTCCAGGAGGGTGACTGGGTCAAGAAGGGCGACAACCTGATATCTGGCTCGCCCGATCCGCACGACATCCTCGAAGTGCTGGGGGTTGAGGCGCTGGCCGAATACCTCGTCGCGGAAATCCAGGAAGTCTATCGCTTGCAAGGCGTGAAGATCAACGACAAGCATATCGAAGTGATCGTGCGTCAAATGCTGCAAAAGGTGGAAATCACCAACGGCGGCGACACGACATTGCTGCCCGGTGAGCAAGTCGATTATCTGGAAATGATGGAGTATAACGCCAAATTGCCCAAGAATGGCGTGCCGGCGGTCGGCAACCCCGTCCTGCTCGGCATCACCAAGGCCAGCCTGCAAACGCGCAGCTTTGTTTCGGCGGCGTCGTTCCAGGAAACAACCCGCGTGCTGACGGAAGCGTCGGTTCAGGGCAAGGTCGATCACCTGAACGGGCTGAAGGAAAATGTCATCGTCGGCCGGTTGATCCCGGCGGGCACGGGCGCGGCGATGAACCGCACCCGGGTGACGGCGTCCAGCCGTGACGCGGCGCTGCGCGCGTCGATGCGCGCGGCCAATCAGGCCAGCCTGATCGCCCCGGCCACGGCCGAGGAAGAGCATAAGGCCGAACTGGCGCAAGGCCCCGAAGCGGCAATCGGTGACGATCCGCTGGGCGCTGTGCAGGGTGAGGATTTCACCACGGAAACGGTGACGGAAAGCGAGGGCTAAGGCTCAGCTCTCGAAGTCGGGGAGGGGCAATAGGCTCTCCCCGCTTCACGCAAGGCCCGTCGGCGAAATCCGGCGGGCCTTTCGCGTTATGGCGGGTCAGTCAGCCAGGATCGCGATCAGAATATAGATCAGCAGCGGAAAGCCGACGCCGAGCAGGGTCAGGCCCGCAAACAAGATGCGCACCCACAGCACGTCCATGCCAAAGCGGTCCGACAATCCGGCACACACGCCAAAGAAGATGGCATTGCGGCGGTTCTTGCGAAATCCCTGGTTCATCATGGTCTTGGTCCTCAATAACGTTTGGCTTGGGGGCTTGGCATCGCCTGCCCGGACATGGTGGCGCGTCGCCACCGTGCCGGGTGTCAGGCGATGAAGCCGCTGAAAGCAGCGTTGTTCGGGCCGACAGCGGCCAGAAACATTACGGCGCAATAGAGCGAGGCGGCACCGGCAACGGCATAGCTGCGGACGGCGTCAAGGTTCAGGCGGATCATGTTCAGTCTCCAATTTTCAATCGTCGCACCGGCCAATCCGGTGGATGCCAATGTGTATGCAGGGACCGTGCCAAATGCGTTCATTGGCGGTTAACCGTGGGTCTAGGGGTTTGCCGCGATTGCCAATATGGGAAAAACACCAATAACTGCGAAAATTTCGCAAATGGACGCAATTTGCGCACAACTGGTTTTGACCGGGGTGGCTTTTTGAAACGTCGGGCTCCTGATACAGTCCACAAGCGCAAAGCCGCTTTCTGAAACATAGGAGGACCCGCATGGAGCCCATCGTCGCAAACTTGCTCGACAATTATGAGAGCGGGCGGCTGTCGCGGCGCGATCTGGTCACCGGACTGTCGGTCCTTGCGGCAGGTGCGGTTGCCGCGCCGGCCGTGGCGCAAGTGGTGGCAACAGCCCCGGGGAGCGAGGGCGCGCCTGTCCCCGTCCCGCCCTTCATGCAACCGACGGCGATCGATCATGTCTCCTTGCTGGTCGCCGATTTGCAACGCTCCACGGAATTCTACAATCGGCTTTTCGGCCTGGTCGTTGTGAGTGAAAATCCGACTTACAAGATTGTGCGGCTTGGCCTGAAATCGGTCGATGACGCACCGCAGCGGGTGATGGTCTCGCTCCGTCAGAAGCCGCCGATCGGAACGGTTGATCACTGGGCCTTTCGCATCAAAGAATTTGATGTCCCGGCGGCCACTGCATATCTTAAGGATCAGGGGATCACGCCGGATTTTAATGCCGAATATGGCTTCTATGTGACCGACCCTGACGGCGTCGTGGTGCAGATGGTCGGGCCGCTGCCCGGTGAATTCGGCCAGCCCGCCGCGCAACCGAAACCGTGACGGCACGGCCAGCCGCGCTGCGTGTTCGCATGAGCCGCCTTTTCGGCGCGGCAGGGGGCTATGTCGCCCCTGCGGTGCACCGCACTATGATCCGGCGGCGATATGTGCGCGGGCCGCACGGACAGGGTCGCTTGGCGCGCCGACGGCATGGCCGACCATCATGATCGTGGGCCCGCTGGCCTTGGGCGGCACGGCGAGTTCGAGCAAGTCAAGCCGCGTCCGGACGATGCGTTCGTCCGGCAAGCTGGCGTTTTCAACGACAAGGACCGCCGTTGCCGCCGGGAGCCCCGCACTCTGCAGCTTGCTGGAAAGTTCGCGCGCGACGCTGCGGCCCATATAGATGACAAGTGTTGCTTGCGGGTCGGCCAGCGCGGCCCAATCGAGGTCGAGCGCCTCGCCGGCGCGCGCATGTGCGGTGACAAACGTCAGTTTCCGCGCGTGTCCGCGCAGCGTGAGCGAGACGCCGGCCGAAGCGGCTGCGGCACATGCCGTGGTGATGCCCGGGCAGATAGAAACCGCGATGCCATGCGCGATGCACGCCTCCATTTCTTCGGCTGAGCGGCCAAAGATCGAGGGATCGCCGCCTTTCAGCCGGACAACGCGCTTTCCCGCCTGTGCCGCGCCGACGATGAGATCATTGATACTGCGCTGATCCAGGCTGTGGCGACCCGCGCGCTTGCCGACGTTGATGCGCGCGGTTGCGGCCGGGATCAGGTCGATCACGCCGCGGCCTACGAGCGCGTCAAAGAAAATCACGTCCGCCGCCGCAATCAGCCGCAGGGCTTTGCTGGTCAGCAAGTCGGGATCGCCGGGCCCCGCGCCGACCAGCCACACCGTGCCGGGTTCAATGACGTCAGGCATCGATCGCCTCCTTTTGCAATGCGAGCAATTTTGAGATCGCCGGGCGGCACGATCCGCAGTTCGTTCCCGCCCTGATCGCCAGGCCGACAGCCTCGACACTGGTAAGCGACTGCCGCGTGATCGCGTCGATGATGCTGTTCAGACCGACATCAAAGCAGACACATGTGATCGGC
>JBEGPL010000007.1:0-7152 GCA_041181445.1 Pseudomonadota bacterium | reverse complement strand
TGGTGTTCTTGCCGCTTTATCTGTGGTTCGTCACCGGTGACGATGTTTTCCGCCAGCCGGTTGCGGTCGCCATTTGGCTGGGGATCGTTGCGCTGTTGATGATTTCGAACATCGCGACGTTCAGCTGGTCGCGGCTGCGCGTGCGGCGCACGCTGCGGATGGAGGTGATTTTGCTCGCGGCGCTTGCCGGATCGGCGTTGTTCTTTACGCCGTGGCACCTGCTGGCCTTGATCTGTATCGTCTATGTGGCCTTCATCCCGGTCAGCATACGCAGCTATGCCCGGATCAGGCGGCAACGCGCAGCGGCATATCCCGAAAGCGCGGCACCGCAATCAGACGACTGACCGGCTTGGTGACCGTCCGGCTGACGACGTGTACCGGGCGCGGCGCATCCCGCACCGCCGCATCGGCGACGAAAGCACCTTCCCCGGCAAGCGCACGGATGACCGCGTCGCCGTTGGCGCGCAGCATGGCCGCGATGATCGCCAGCGACGATATGCCGGCAACCGAAAAGAGCAGGGCGGTCAACATCTGAGCCATCTTTCATTTCCCCAAGGTCTGCCAGAAACGCCGGATGCGGCGATTCGTTCCATGACGCCAATGTTCATGATTTGTTCTAACCTGTCAAGCGCCTTTCGTCCCGGGCCATAATTGGCGGAAAATTGCCTGTTTTTGCTTGCATCTTGATTGCGTCGCCGCTATCGGCCCCGCCATTCCACATGGAAGGCGCACATCACCGGTGCCGGATTCGGGGCCCAGCCCCTTGTTCGGTTCTTGCCTTTCAGAGGACCAACCGGAAGGAGAAAGACTATGGCGGCACCTGTCGTCACGATGCAGCATTTGATCGAGGCTGGCGCCCATTTCGGCCACCAGACCCACCGCTGGAACCCGCGCATGAAGCCGTATATTTTCGGTGCGCGCAACGGCATTCACATTCTTGACCTCAGCCAGTCGGTGCCGCTGTTCGCACGCGCACTGGAATTTGTGTCGCAGACTGCGGCGAGCGGCGGCAAAGTGTTGTTCGTCGGCACCAAGCGCCAGGCGCAGGGGCCGATTGCCGATGCGGCACGCGCGTCGGGTCAGCATTTCGTCAACCACCGCTGGCTGGGCGGCATGCTCACCAACTGGAAGACGATTTCCAACTCGATCAAGCGTCTCAAGACGCTTGAAGAGCAGCTGTCCGGTGACACGTCGGGCCTGACCAAGAAGGAAGTGCTCAACCGCACCCGCGAACGCGACAAGCTGGAAATGTCACTGGGCGGCATCCGCGATATGGGCGGCATTCCCGATGTCATGTTCGTGATCGATGCGAACAAGGAAGAATTGGCGATCAAGGAAGCCAATGTTCTGGGCATCCCCGTTGTCGCCATCCTCGATTCGAACGTGTCGCCCGATGGCATCGCTTTCCCGGTTCCGGCGAACGACGATGCGGCGCGCGCCATCCGCCTGTACTGCGACGCGATTGCCCAGGCGGCGACGCGCGGCGGTCACGACGGCCGTGCAGCGCGCGGCGAAGATCTTGGCGCGATGGCTGAGCCGCCGGTCGAGCCTGTGCTGGTCGAAGATGCCGTAGCGGTTGAAGCCGTCGCCGAAGCCCCGGCTGAAATGCCTGTCGCGGAAGCCCTGGCAGAAGAGCCAGTCGTCGAAGCCGCTGTCGAAGCGCCTGTCGCCGAAGCCGCTGCCGAAGCGGTCAGCGACGACGCGGCTCCCGCCGAAGCCACGCCGGCCACCGACGCGTGACCGGCGGACGGGCCCGGACCGGCCCGTCCCCCCGATAAGGCGAAAGCAGGGCAGGGGGCGCACATGGCGCGCCCTGCCCGTTTTCCCAATTTGTGAAAGGACTAACCATGGCAGAAATAACCGCTGCGCTCGTCAAAGAGCTGCGCGACCGCACGGGCGCCGGCATGATGGATTGCAAAAAAGCGCTGTCTGAAAATGGCGGCGACATTGAGGTTTCGATCGACTGGTTGCGGACCAAGGGACTGGCCGCCGCCGCGAAAAAGGCCGGGCGGGTTGCTGCCGAAGGTCTGGTCGGCGTCGCGACCGAGGGCACCAAGGGCGCTGTGGTCGAAATCAACAGCGAAACCGACTTTGTCGCCAAGAATGAACAGTTTCAGGCTTTCGTGACCGCCGTGACCGGCGTCGCACTGACCGGCGGGCTGTTCAACGCCGACGCATTGCTTGCGGCGGAATATCCAGCTGGCGGCAGCGTCCAGGAAGCGTTGACCCACAATGTCGCGACGATTGGTGAAAATCAGAATGTCCGCCGCGCGGCGGGCCTGTCAGTCGCATCGGGCGTCGTCACCGGCTATGTCCATAATGCCGCCGCGCCCGGCATGGGCAAGATCGGCGTGCTGGTCGCGCTGGAAAGCACGGCGGGCGCCGATGTGCTCGAACCGCTGGGCAAGCAATTGGCGATGCATGTCGCCGCCGCCAACCCGCTGGCGCTGAACGGCGACGAACTGGATGCCGATCTGGTCGCGCGCGAACGCGCGATCGCCGAAGAAAAAGCCGCGCAGTCGGGCAAGCCTGCCGAAATCGTCACCAAGATGGTCGACGGCTCGATCGCCAAATTCCGCAAGGAAAATGCGCTGCTGTCGCAGCTGTTCGTGATGGACGGCAAGACGCCCGTCGCCGAAGTCGTCGCGTCGGCGGGCAAGGATGTCGGTGCCGCGATCACGTTGAAGGGCTTTGTCCGTTTCCAGTTGGGCGAAGGCATTGAAAAGGCGGAAAGCGATTTCGCAGCCGAAGTCGCGGCGGTCGCTGGCGTCTGATTCACGGCCCGGTTCCGGTCATCCACCGGCGCTGGTTCAACCGCTTGGCAACGGCGCGCGCCCGCACTAGGGTACGCGCCGTTCCCTTAACAGCCCAACGCGAAAGTCGAACGCCGCCATGGCCTTGCCAAGCTTCAAACGCATCCTGTTGAAACTGTCGGGCGAGGCGCTGATGGGCGACACGCCGTTCGGCATTGATCCTGAAACCGTTGCGCGCATGGCGGCCGAGGTCAAGGCGGCGCGCGACACCGGGCTGGAAATCTGCCTTGTCATCGGCGGCGGCAACATTTTTCGCGGCATGTCGGGCGCGGCCAAGGGCATGGACCGGGCACAGGCCGACTATATGGGCATGCTGGCGACCGTCATGAACGCGCTGGCGATGCAGAATGCGCTGGAGCAGCTGGGCGTGCACACGCGCGTGCAATCGGCGATTCAGATGGACGCGGTGTGCGAGCCGGTAATCCGCCGCCGCGCCGAACGGCATCTGGAAAAGGGCCGCGTGGTCATTTTTGCCGCCGGCGTCGGCAGCCCCTTTTTCACAACCGATTCGGGGGCGGCGCTCCGCGCGGCGGAAATGGGCTGTGACGCCTTGTTCAAGGGCACCAGCGTCGACGGCGTTTACAATGCCGACCCCAAAAAGGATGCGCACGCGACGCGCTATGACAGCTTAAGCTATGACCGTGTGCTCGCCGACAATCTGAAGGTTATGGACGCCAGCGCCGTGTCGCTGTGCCGCGACAATAATATCCCGATCATCGTGTTCAACATCCGCGAACGGGGCAATCTGGCGACGGTCCTGGCCGGCCGCGGTGTGCAAACAGTCGTGACCGCAAACGCCTGAGACATAATCAGGGCAAAAAAGGAAGAGGGCGATGGCCAAATTTGACAAAAGCGACCTGGAACGGCGGATGAACGGTGCGGTCGAGTCGCTGAAACATGACCTGTCGGGTCTGCGCACCGGGCGCGCTCATTCGGGCCTGCTCGACCCGGTAACGGTCGATGTTTACGGGTCGAACATGCCGATCAACCAGGTCGCGTCGGTTTCAGCGCCCGAACCGCGCATGTTGTCGGTTCAGGTGTGGGACAAGGCGAATGTCGCGGCGGTCGACAAGGCGATCCGGTCGGCGGGACTTGGGCTGAACCCGATCATGGATGGCCAGACGTTGCGGTTGCCAATCCCCGAAATGACGCAGGAACGGCGCAAGGAATTGTCGAAACTGGCCGGGCAATATGCCGAAAAGGCACGCATTGCCGTGCGCAACGTCCGCCGCGACGGGATGGATTCGCTGAAGATCGACGAGAATAAAAAGGAAATTAGCGAGGACGAGCGCAAAAAGCTGGAAACCGAAACGCAAAAGATAACCGATGCGCGGATCGCCGACATCGACGCGGCGGCGGGCGCCAAGGAAAAGGAAATCCTGGGCTAGTGTCGCAAGTAGACCGTCCGCGCCACGTTGCCATCATCATGGATGGCAATGGCCGCTGGGCCAAAAAGCGGCTGTTGCCGCGCGTTGCCGGCCACCGGGCCGGGGTCGAGGCCGTGCGAGTGACGGTGCGCGCGGCGCGCGCGCTGGGCGTCGAGGCGCTGACGCTCTATGCTTTTTCCTCTGAAAACTGGAAGCGCCCGGCGGAAGAAGTATCGGACCTGATGGGGCTGCTCAAACGCTTCATCGTCGCCGACATCGACGAATTTGCCGCGAACGACGTGCGGCTCAAGATCATCGGCGATTACCGCGCTTTTTCCAGCGACGTCGTCGATCTGATCGATGATGCGGTCGCGCGCACGGCGGGCAACAGCGCGACGACGCTGGCGGTCGCGCTCAACTATGGCGCGCAGGACGAAATTGCCCGCGCGGCGCGCGCCGCCGCGGCTGTGGGCGAAGTCAGCGTCGCGGCCATCGAAGCGCGGCTCGACACGGCCGACCTGCCGCCGCTCGACCTGTTGATCCGCACCTCGGGCGAGGTGCGGTTGTCAAACTTTCTGCTATGGCAATCGGCCTATGCCGAACTTTATTTCACCGATACGCTGTGGCCCGATTTCGGCCGCCCCGAACTGGAGGCTGCGCTGGCGGCCTTTGCGCGGCGCGAGCGCCGTTATGGAGGATTGTGACCGCATATGGCTGACGGCATTGCCCAAATAACGGCGCCGCGTTCGAATCTGATGATCCGCATCCTCTCCGCGCTGGTGATGGTGACGGTGGCGGTCGCCGCGCTGTGGTTTGGCGGCTGGGCCTTTGCCGCGTTGGTGATTATCGTCGGCGCGGCACTTGCATGGGAATGGAGCGCACTGGTGCGCGCGATGAACCTTGCGCCCGCGCCGCGCCTTGCGCTGATGGCACTGGGCATACTTGCGACGCTGGGTGCCGCCGTGGGATTGGCGCTCACCCGCGCAAATCTGGGCTTTGTCGGCGCATTATGGCTGCTCGGCATGGTGTGGGCGACGGATGTTGGCGCCTATTTTGCCGGGCGCGCCTTTGGTGGGCGCAAACTGGCGCCGACGATCAGCCCGTCAAAGACCTGGTCGGGCCTGTACGGCGGGATGTTTGCCGCGCTGGTCGTCGGGGCGACGCTGGGCGACCGTGCGGGGATCGAGGGTGTGCCGCTGTGGATCGGTGCGCCGCTGGCGGTGCTCGCACAGTTGGGCGATCTTGGGCAGAGTGCGATGAAACGCCGCGCCGGGGTCAAGGATTCGGGGACGCTGATCCCCGGCCACGGCGGCGTGTTCGACCGGCTCGACGGGCTGATTCCGGTTGCGATCCTGATTGGCGCGCTGGTCGCGGCGGGTGTGGTCAGCACAAGGTTCGCGGGCTGAGGTCATGTCGCGCAGCCTGTCCGTCTTTGGAGCCACGGGCTCGGTCGGCGCATCGACGCTGGATCTGGTGCGGCGGCAGCGCGCCGACTGGCGGATCACCGCGCTGACCGCCAACCGCGATGTCGCGGCGCTGGCGGCGCTGGCGCGCGAATTTGAACCCGACATTGCGGTCATCGGCGACGCGGCATTGACCGGCGATCTGGCGGCGGCGCTGGCGGGCAGTGGTATCGCGGTCGACGGTGGCGAAGCGGCGCTGGTCCATGCGGCGCGGCTGGGCGCCGATGTGACGATGGCGGCGATTGTCGGCTGCGCGGGGCTCGCCCCGACGATGGCGGCGCTGGAGGCGGGCAAGACGGTCGCGCTGGCGAACAAGGAAGCGCTGGTGTCGGCGGGCGCGCTGATGATGGCGGCAACGCAAGCCAGCGGCGCAACGCTGCTTCCCGTCGATTCCGAACATAACGCCATCTTTCAATGTCTGGCAGGCGGCGCGATTGACCGCGTCGCGCGGATTACCCTGACCGCAAGCGGGGGGCCGTTTCGCACCTGGGACCGCGCCGACATGGCCCGCGTGACGCCGGCACAGGCGGTGGCGCACCCGAACTGGTCGATGGGCGCCAAAATCTCGGTCGACAGCGCGACGATGATGAACAAGGGTCTCGAACTGATCGAGGCGCATCATTTGTTTCCCGTCGGGCTCGACCGCATCAGCATCCTCATCCATCCGCAATCGGTGATCCATTCGATGGTCGAATTTGTCGACCACTCGACGCTGGCACAGCTGGGGTCCCCCGACATGCGCATCCCGATCGCATCGGCGCTGGCGTGGCCCGACCGGATGGCGACGCCGTGTGCCCCGCTCGATCTGGCCACCATTGGCCGGCTCGATTTTGCCGCGCCTGACGAAGACCGCTTTCCCGCGACCGCGCTGGCCCGCGCGGCAATTGCCGAGGGCGGCGGCCGCCCGGCGCAGCTCAACGCAGCCAACGAAGTCGCAGTGCAGGCGTTTCTGGACGGGCGGATCGGTTTCCTCGACATCGTCGATGTGTGCACGCATGTGCTGGCGGACTTTGCGCCCGCCGTGCCCGGCTCGCTTCACGACATATTCAGCATCGATGCGGCAAGCCGCGCGGCTGCCCAATCCCGCATAAGTCAGGTCGAACATGCTTGAGTCCCCCGGTTTCCTGTTCACCGCTGGCGCGTTCCTGCTGGTTCTCGGCCCGCTCGTGTTCGTCCACGAATATGGCCATTACATCGTTGGCCGCTGGTGCGGGGTCAAGGCAGAGACATTTTCGATCGGCTTTGGCCGCCGCATTTTCGGATGGACCGACAAGCGCGGGACCGAATGGAAATTCGGCTGGTTGCCGTTGGGTGGGTATGTGATGTTCGCGGGCGACCGCGATGCGGTGTCACAGCCCGACGCCGAATGGGAAAGCCTGCCCGCCGCCGAACGCAGCCATACATTTCCCGCGCAACCCGTGTGGAAACGCGCGCTGATCGTGCTGGCCGGGCCGGTGACCAATTTCCTGTTCGCGGTGCTGATCTTGGCGGGGTTTGCATGGGGCTTTG
>JBEGPL010000006.1:0-8227 GCA_041181445.1 Pseudomonadota bacterium | reverse complement strand
TGGCCGCCGGTATGTTCATAGGCGTGACTGAGCGGCAGGAAGGACAGGAACACCTCGTCGCCGATGCCGAAATCTTCGGACACAATCTGCGCCGCGCCGGCGGCATTGTGCAGAATTGCGCCATGGTGCTGCATCACCCCGCGCGGCGCGCCGCCGGTGCCGCTGGTATAGATCAGGCACGCCAGATCGCCGCGCCGCATCGCCGCGCCGCGCGCGCGCGCTTCGGCCAGATGCGCCTCGCCGCCGTTGACGACATGGGCCCAGTCGTGGATGGCGACATCGCCCTGTTGCCCGACCTTCAGCGATTCCATCGTGATGACATGGCGCACGTCGGACCGCAGCACCGCAGGCATCAGCGCGCGGGCCAGCTTGGCGCTCGACACGACCACCGCGCGCGCGCCGCTGTTGTCCAATATGTGCATATGGTCGCGTTCGGTGTTGGTTGTATAGGTCGGAACGGTGACACAGCCCGCCGCCATGATTGCCAGATCGGCGATGCACCATTCGGGCCGGTTTTCGCTGACCAGCACGACGCGGTCGCCGCTTTCCAACCCCAGCTCGCGGAGCGCATGGGCCAGCGCCGCGACCTGGTTGGCGACCTGACGCCAGCTCAACGGTTGCCACGCCCGATCGGCCTTGCGCCACAGAAACGGCGTTTCGCCGCCCTGATCCGCGCGGGTAAAAAACATCTCGACCAGACTGTTGAAATGGTCGCGATGCGGTTCCCTGCCTGTCGCCATCTTCCTGCTCCCGTCGCATGGCGGATCATGGCCGCCACGTCGTTGCCCGCCTGTTTGCGCCCTGCCCCGTCCGCCGTTCAGGGGCTGCCGTGATCAATCGGGTCCGGTATGCGCGGATCGGCGGTTCCACGCCAGCCGTCGGCGCCGCGCTGCGCCGCGTTGACCTTTGACCCCAGATCGACCGCCTTTACCGTTCCGCCAAACACCGCCATGCCGCCGGCCAGCGCCTTGCCCGCCGCATTGTCCTCGATCAGCACGCCGCGGTCGTTGAAATAGATGTTGGGCAGCGCAATCGCCTGTTCAACCGGCAAGTCCCAATCGAGTACGCCGATCAGCGTCTTGGTGACGTGCATGATGATGCGCTTGCCCCCTGCCGAACCGAGCGCGAGCACCGGCTTGCCATCGGGACCATAAACAATGGTCGGCGACATCGACGACAAGGGGCGCTTGTTCGCCTCCACCCGGTTGGCAACGGGGGCGCCGTTCTTTTCGGGCGCAAAGGTAAAATCGGTCAGTTCATTGTTCAGGAAAAATCCGTTCGCGACGACATGGCTGCCAAAGATGCTTTCGACCGTCGATGTCATCGTCGCGATATTGCCGTCGTCATCGACCGCGACAAAATGCGTCGTTCCCGCCTCTGCCACCGGCGCGGTGTTGGTGCGCGGCTTGGCCCCCGGCGGCGTTCCCGCCACATGGTCGGCGGCGGTGCCATAAGGCGAGATCGCGCCGCGCCGCGCCGCCAGATATGATTTGTCGAGCAGGCCCGTGATCGGGACATCGACAAAATCGCCGTCGCCCAGATACAGGTCACGGTCGGCATAGGACAGTTGCATCGCTTCGCCCAACAGGTGCCAGCTCATCACGCTGTCCTTGCCCATGGCGCGCATATCATAGCCTTCGAGCAGGCCCAATATCGCGAACACCGTGGTCGCCCCCGACGATGGCGGCCCCATGCCGCACAGCCGGTATTGCCGGTAAGTGGTGCACACCGCGTCGCGATCCTTGACCTGATAGGCGGCAAGGTCGGCCATCGTCAGCACCGCCGGATTGCGCTTGGCACCCGCGACGGCCTTGACGATCGCCTGGCCATTGGCGCCCTTGTAAAAAGCGTCGGGGCCCTTGTCGGCGACGTCGCGCAACAATTTGGCATAGGCGGGGTTGCGGATGCGCGCACCCATCGGCGCAGGCTTGCCGTCGACATAATAGATCGCGCGTGTTTCGGGAAAATCTGCCCACAGGCTTTCGAACCGCGCCATCCATTCGCTGAGCGGGCGCGACACTTCGAAACCATCGTCGGCCAGCGCAATCGCGGGCTGAAACAGGTCCGCCCACGGCAGCTTGCCCCAGCGTTTGTGCGCCCGTTCCATCAGCCGGATATTGCCCGGCACACCGACCGACAGGCCGCCGGGGACGACGTCCATAAATCCACGCGGTTTGCCTTCGGCGCCCAGAAACCGGTCGGGCCGCGCCGCCGCCGGCGCTTTTTCGCGCCCGTCGATGGTCGCCACGCTGCCGTCATCGCCGTCATGGTGAACCAGAAACCCGCCGCCGCCGACCCCGCTCGATTGCGGTTCAACCAGCGTGAGCACCAGCATCATCGCCATCGCCGCGTCGGCAGCCGACCCGCCCTTTTCCAATATCGCGCGCCCGGCCGCGCTGGCACGCGGGTCGGCGGCGGTGGCCACACCCTGCGCCAGCGCCGCCGAGGGCAGCACGAACAGGGCAAGCAGGATCAGGAGTCGATGGGTCAGGCGATGTTTCATGGCCGCGACCCTAAACCGGCAGGCGGCATGGTCAAGCGTGCTGTGCCGTCAAACATCGACGCCGACGGCATCGGCGACGCTGGCAAAGCCATCGCGTTCAAGCAGCGCCGACAGCCCGTGCGCGATTTTCGCGGCCAGCGCCGGGCCTTCGAACACCATCGCGCTGTATATCTGGACCAGCGATGCGCCCGCGCGGATGCGGGCATAGGCGTCGTCGGCAGTGAAAATGCCGCCGACCCCGATCAGGGCGATGCGCCCGCCGCTGGCCCTGTAAAAATCGGCGATCCGCCGTTGCGCCAGTTCGCGTAGCGGCGCGCCCGACAGCCCGCCGGCCTCACCTGCGTGGCACGACGAAAGCATGGGCCGCGAAATCGTCGTGTTCGACACGATCAGCGCATCCAACCCGCGCCGCATCGCGATATCGACGATGTCGTCGATGTCGGCGGGTTCCAGGTCGGGCGCGACCTTCAGGAAGATCGGCACATCATATGCGGGCGCCGAACGCAGCCCCAGCACGCCGTCGAGCAGGGCGTTCAGCGCCCCCTTGTCCTGCAACGCGCGCAGCCCCGGCGTGTTGGGCGAGCTGATATTGACCGTGACATAGTCGGCCAGATGCGCGGTCGCCGCCAATCCGGTCACATAGTCGAGCACGCGGTCGGCGCTGTCCTTGTTTGCGCCGATGTTGATGCCCAGCGGCACGACCAGTCCACCGCGTCGTAGCCGCGTCAGCCGCGCAACCGCCGCGTCCAGTCCGCCATTGTTGAACCCCATGCGGTTGATCACCGCACGGTCTTCGGTCAGCCGGAACAGGCGCGGGGGTGGGTTTCCGACCTGCGGCAGTGGGGTCAACGTGCCGACTTCGACAGCACCAAAGCCGAAATGCGGCATGACGTGCGGGACCTGTGCATCCTTGTCGAACCCCGGCGCCACCCCGACCGGATTGGGAAAATCAATGCCCGCGACGCGGCTCGCCAGCCGGTCGTCGGTCAGCGCCGCCGTAGCCCGCGGGACCATCGCCAGCGCCGCGATGGTCGCGCGGTGCGCGCTTTCGGCGTCGCTGGCATGGATAAGCGGGCGGGCCATGCGGAACATGGATTGAGCGGCGGCGGCGAGCATCGTCATGCCGCCGCCATTGCGCGCCAATCGCCGTTCTGGCAAGCCCCCCGCATGCCCGCCGCGCCGTGGTGCGGGCCACACCAGAGGACCTGATTTCATGCCCCATATCGCCCTGCGCGCACCGATGATCGCCCTGTTGAGCGGAACTGCACTCGCGCTGTCCGGCTGTGTGGCGGCGCCAGCAACTGCGCCGCAAGGCGCCAGCGCCGCCGAACCGGCCAAGCCGGCCGAAACACTCAACACGCTGTTCGCCAAATATGACGCGGCGATGCTGTCGCTGTCGCCCGAGACAAAGGCTTATCGCGGGGTGCGCGACGCCGATTATGGCCGGTGGGACGATGATTCGGACGCGGCCGCCGTCACGCGGTACAAATTGCAGCAGGAAACGGCGGCAGCGATGCGCGCCAGTTTCGACCCGGCGAAGCTGACGACCGACGAAGCCCTGTCGTTCACGCTGTTCGATGCCGAGGCGAAACGCGCCGAAAGTCTGTTTCCCTATCGCGACCATGGTTATATTTTTGACCAGATGAACGGCGCGCAAAGCCAGTTGCCTGCGTTCTTGATCAACATTCAGCGCGTCGCAAACGCGGGCGAAGCTGAAGCCTATATTACACGGCTGGCCGGGCTGGGCGACAAGATCGACGCGCTGACCGCACAGGCCCGCGACCACGCGGCAACCGGCATCATGCCGCCCAAATGGGTCTATCCCTATCTGTTGTCCGACATTGAAAATCTGCTGCACGCCGGACAGGGCGACGGCTTGATCGGCAACGCCGTTCTCGACGATTTCCGCGCAAAAGTGGCAAAGCTGGACCTGACCGATGCCGAAAAATCGGCGCTGGCCGCCCGTGCGGTCGCGGCATGGCACGGCGCGTCCGCCCCCGCCTATGCCCGGCTGGCCGACGAACTGCGCCGCCAGATGGCCTATGCCCCCACCGCCGACGGCGTGTGGCGGCTGCCCGACGGCGCGGGCTATTACACGGCTTTGCTGGCCAGTTACACATCGACGGACATGACGGCCGCGCAAATCCACGATCTGGGGCTGCGCGAAGTCGCGCGCATCCACAAGGCGATGGACGTCATCCAGGCGCAGGTCGGGTTTAAGGGCGACCAGAAGGCTTTCTTTGCCCATCTGCGCGACAGTCCCGAATTTTACCATGAAACGCGCGAAGCCTATCTGGGCGAGGCGACGACGCGGATCAACGCGATGCAGGCAGCACTGCCGCGGTTCTTCAACACGATCCCCGCCGCCCCGCTGACCGTCAAAGCGGTCGAGGCGTTTCGCGAAAAATCGGCCGGCAAGGCCTTTTACCAGTCGCCAGCGCCCGACGGGTCGCGGCCCGGCACTTATTATGTGAACCTTTATAATCTGCGCGATATGTCGGTTACCGAACTGGAAGCGCTCGCCTATCATGAGGGCATCCCCGGCCACCACCTGCAACGCGCGATTCAGACCGAACTGAAAAACGTCCCCGCGTTCCGCCAATATGGCGGCTTCACCGCCTATACCGAGGGCTGGGGCCTTTATGCCGAGGAGCTGGGCAAGGACATGGGTTTTTACGCCGACCCCTACAGCGACTTTGGCCGGCTGGGCATGGAGTTGTGGCGCGCGTGCCGGCTGGTCGTCGACACCGGCATCCACGACAAGCGCTGGAGCCGCGAACAGGCCATTCAATATCTGCGCGACAATACGCCCAATCCGGAGGGTGATATCGTCAAGGCCATCGAACGCTATATCGTCTATCCGGGGCAGGCGACCGCCTATACCATCGGCAAGATCAAGATTGTGGAATTGCGAACGCGTGCCAAGGCAAA
This sequence comes from Pseudomonadota bacterium, assembly GCA_041181445.1. Lineage (GTDB taxonomy): Bacteria > Pseudomonadota > Alphaproteobacteria > Sphingomonadales > Sphingomonadaceae > Sphingopyxis. Next base: position 2,793 of record JBEGPL010000006.1, on the reverse strand, counting down.
GCTGGGCGACCGATTCGATATTCGCGAATTTCACGATGTTGTTTTGACCGGCGGACCGATGCCTTTGTCGGTCCTCGAGTCCCGTGTTGAAACGTGGATCGCTGGGAAAAGCGCTCAATAATCGATTGTCATTGCGACGCGAAAAGCGATTCTGTCGTTTCCATACAATACTTGGCGCAATTTCTGATACAGATAAGGGATGCGACCCGAAGGGCTCTGAGTCGCTTTGCGACGATGAGGCCTTACTTTAAGCGCCTGGCCATCTTTGGTGGTCGGGCGCTTTTTTTTGCCCCGAGCAGACGACTTCATTTCATAGTCCGCCAACGCGATAACTGTACGCGGCACAAAAACTGCTTGGCAAAGCCCAAAATCACGCATTAGGAGACAGGGTGAACGGGCGCGTAACGACGTCTGTCGCGCCTCTACGTCGCAGGATCGACCGGATTTGAACACAACGCCGCAACTTGAGCTGCAATATTTCGCGCCGGAACCCGACTTGGTCGAGCTTGTCTCGACCTTTTACCATGCCCGTGTTCCCGTTCGCGACTTTGACGAGACCGAACGCGCCGACCGCGCGCAACTGCGGTTTCAACTCGCGGGGCACGGCGAGTATCGATTTTCCGACGGCAAGGCCTATCGCGAAACCGCCGCCACGCTGATCGGTCCGACCAGCGCGCCCGTACGCTCTGTCGCCACCGGCCCCATCGAAATGTTCGGATGCGGCCTGATGCCCGCCGGATGGGGCGCGTTGATGGGCCATGACGCCGGGCGCTATGCCAACGCCGCCGTCGACGGATCGCTGCTGTTCGGCGATCAGACCGAAGCGATCGTCGCCGAATTGCGCGCGGCGCCCACCACGGCGGAAAAATTGGCCATTGGCAATCGCCGCATGCGCGCGCTGTTTGCCCAGCGGCCCGCCCCGCCTTTTTGGTTTACCCGGCTCGTCGACCAATGGCTGACCGACAATCCCTCACCCAGCGTTGAGGCACTGGTCACGGCGTCGGGCCTGAAATTGCGCAGCCTGGAACGCAAGACCAAGCGTTTTTACGGTGTGCCGCCGAAAACGCTGGCGCGCAAATATCGCGCGTTGCGGGCGGCGACGGCGCTGGCGCGCGGAGATGACATCGCTGCCATTATCGCGCTCGGCGCCTTTTACGACCAGTCGCACCTGATCCGCGAGGTGAAGCAGTTCGTTGGCTTTACCCCCGGTCAATTGCTGGACCCAAGCCCGCTGACCCGCGCGACGACCGGCGGGCGCAAGGAATTGGCCGGACTCGTCAGTCCGTTGATCACCGACACCTGACCGCTGGCGTCTCGCCCATCGATTGCAATCCGCAGGAATAAGCGGATTTGTCTTGAAATCGCCAGAAAAATGGCGCATTCGCGCAACCGGAACGAATCGGTCCAATTAACTGGGCTGATCCCATGACCCTTGACCGGGCCAGACCCCACAGGGAATAGCCGATGCGCCTGTCCAGCTTTGCCGACTATGCCGTCGTGCTGATGAGCGCCGCAGCCCGCCACTGCGGCGGATCAAAAATCAACGCGGGCACATTGGCCGATGAAACCGGCATCCCCCTGCCCACGGCACAGAAGCTGGTCAGCATCCTCTCGCGCGCCGGGTTGATCGTCGCATCGCGCGGCACCGGTGGCGGCATCCGCCTCGCGCGTCCCGCCGCCGCAATCAGCTTGGCCGACATTGTCGAGGCGATCGAGGGGCCGATTGCCATGACCGCCTGTGTCGAGGACGGACGTCATGATTGCCCGCTGGAGGGCAAGTGCGAAACCCAGTCACACTGGCCCGCGGTCAACACCGCCGTGCGCGGCGCGCTGGTCGCGGTTTCGCTGGCCAGCCTTGCGTCATCGTCGGCCGCGTGACGCCATGACCGATGCCCCCATCAAGGATCAGGCCGCGCACGACGCCGCCGCCAAAGCCGCCGACTATGAGCATGGCTGGGCCAGCGACATCGAAACCGATTTCGCACCCAAGGGGCTGAACGAAGACACGGTCCGCTTTATTTCGGCCAAGAAGAACGAGCCGCAATGGATGCTCGATTGGCGGCTCAAGGCCTTTGCCATGTGGCAGACGATGACGCCGCCCGACTGGGCCAAGCTCAACGTCCCGCCGATCGATTACCAGGACGCATATTATTACGCCGCGCCCAAGGCAAAGCCCAAGCTGGGTTCGCTGGACGAGGTCGATCCCGAAATCCTGCGCGTTTACGAAAAACTGGGCATCCCGATTGCGGAACAGGAAGTGCTGGCCGGGGTCGAGGGCGCGCGCAAGGTCGCGGTCGACGCAGTGTTCGACAGCGTCAGCGTCGCGACCACTTTCCGCGCCGAACTCGAACGCGCGGGCGTCATCTTCCGTTCGATCAGCGAAGCGATCAAGGAATATCCCGACTTGGTGCGCAAATGGCTCGGCAAGGTCGTGCCGATGCGCGACAATTATTTCGCCACATTGAACTGCGCGGTGTTTTCGGACGGGACGTTTGTCTACATCCCCGAGGGCGTGCGCTGTCCGATGGAATTGTCGACCTATTTCCGTATCAACGCGGAAAACACCGGCCAGTTCGAACGCACGCTGATCGTCGCCGACAAGGGCAGTTATGTGTCCTACCTCGAAGGCTGCACCGCGCCGATGCGCGACGAGAATCAGCTGCACGCCGCCGTCGTCGAACTGGTCGCATTGGACGATGCCGAGATCAAATATTCGACCGTGCAAAACTGGTATCCCGGCGACGCCGAGGGCAAGGGCGGCATCTATAATTTCGTCACCAAGCGCGCCTTGTG
>JBEGPL010000005.1:0-6266 GCA_041181445.1 Pseudomonadota bacterium | reverse complement strand
GCCGCCCCGGGGTCTTTTTTGTGCGCTGGCACCGTCAGGTCAGAATTTGGCTCGGACGGTGAGACCATACATGCGCGGCTCCTCAACGAAGCCAATGCGTGACCGCGTGCCCGTGCCGCCGCGCAGCGGGGTGTTGGCGGTAATGCCGCGCGTGATTTCGTTGGTCAGGTTGGTGCCCCACACTTCAAAAGTGAAACGCTCGTCAGGCGTGGTCAGGCCGATGCGGGCGTTCATCTTGAAATAGGCTTCCTGATAATCGAACGGCAGTGGCAGGTTGTTGCCGTCGAGCGGGATCGTGCTTGTCCGCCGCCGGTCCGAATAGCTGATGTTGCCGTTGACCAGCAGCCCCCAGCCCGAATTATTGAGCGGACCATCATAGGTCAGCCCGGCAACCCCGGCGATCTTGGGCGCATTGGTCAGTGTCGCGCCGCACAGCCGCGTGATTGACGCGAGTGCCGCCGGTGCGACATCGACGTTGCAATCCTTGCCATATTTCGATTCGGCATAGGTCGCCGAGAAATTGGCCGAGATATGGTCGCTCAGATTGCCAAAGGCTTCAAATTCAACCCCGCGCGACCGCGCCGAATGGACGTTGAACGTCAGGAATTGGGTGCCGGTAAATTCCAGCACCTGAAAATCGCTCATGTCCATGTTGAAAAAGGCGAGGTTGGTCTTGATCCGGCCGAACTGGGTTTTGATGCCCACTTCGATCTGGTTGACCTTTTCCGATTTGAAGCTGGGGTCGGCATATTGCGGCGCGACAATCACCGGCACCGGCGTGGTGCGAAGACCCGCCAGAATGGCCGACGAATTCAACAAGTTCGCAGCCGTCGGATCAAGGTTGAACCCGCCTGATTTGAAGCCGTGACTATACCCTGCATAGATCAGGGTGCGATCAGCGGGCTTGTATGAAATCTGCCCCGTATAGGTGAGCTCATTATCCTTGAAATCCTGGGCCCACTCGCGTGGCAACGGCAACAACCGGCTGGCCAAGCCGCCGCCCAGTCCGGCCGGAGCGGTCAAATTGACCGGCGCGACAAGATAGAAGCAGTTCAGCCCGACCAGACCGCCAGCGATGGTGGCATTGGTCACCGCGCCGCTCAGGACGGCGTTCGTGCTCGCTTGGCAGGCGGGGTTGACCGCTGCGATCTGGTCAAACGCCGCGCTCTTCTTTTCATCGACATAGCGGGCGCCCAGCGTGATGCTCAATTTGTCGGTCAGGCTGATCACATTGTGGGTAAAGACCGAAAAGCTGCGGCCGCTCTGATCGAAATCATTGACCGCATAGGAACCGGTATTGTTGATCGGCGTCCCGGCATTGCCCAGCGCCGTCAACGCGAACAGCGGGTTCACCCCGGCCAGATTGGCGAAATTGCCGGCGCTGTTCGCGCGCTGATAATCGGGCCCCAATGTCGTCGAAGCGACGCTGTTGATGTCTTCATCGCCGTAAAAGCCTCCGATCAGCCAGTCGAGCTTGTCGCCAAACGCCGTGCCCTGCAATCGCAGTTCGTGGGTCATCGACTTGATATTGCTCGTCGCGGGCGCGATGCCGGGCAGCGACGCCTGACCATTGCGCCCGACGGTGAAGCTGTTCAGGCTGGTGAAGTCGGCTTCCTGCGTGCTTTCACTCTTCGCATCGCGATATGCGCCGATATAGGTCAGATGCGCGTCGCCAAAATACCATTTGACCTCGCCCGAAACGCCCCACTGGCTGCCGCCATCGCGAAACTGCTGCGAATTGGTTGCCAGATTGTTGAGCGCGGTCGGCCCGACCTGGTCGACGCCATCGTTGGCCAGGCCATGGAAAGCGAAGAAGGGCTGAAATTCGGTTTCGCGCAGAATGACCGCATCGCAGCACAATTCCTTTGACTTGGAATAATCGGCGAGCAGCCGGACGCTGAAATCGGCGCTGGGTTCGAAATAGAGCTGGCCGCGGATGATATAGCGGTTCTTGTCGTTGGACGTTGCGCCGGTCGAGCTTTTCAGAAAGCCGTCGCGATTGCGATAGGCGCCCGAAATGCGCAGCGCGGCGACGCCCTCGGTGATCGGGACGTTGAGTCCGCCCTGAACGCTGACCAGATTGTAATTGCCATAGGATGCGTTGGCGAAACCTTCGAATTTGTTCAGATTGGCCTTGCGCGTCGTGATGCTCAGTGCACCCGCCGACGTATTCCGTCCGAACAAGGTGCCCTGCGGCCCGCGCAGGATTTCCAGCCGTTCAAGGTCGACCAGTTCGCCCAGCACAATGCCGGGACGCGACTGATACACACCGTCGATAAACACGCCGACCGAGCTTTCCAGCCCGACATTGTTGCCGGTCGTGCCGACGCCGCGCACCTTGATGGATGTGCCGCCCGATTCCGTCTGCGACGATTGAATGTTGAAACTGGGCGAGATCGAGGACAATTGTTTGATGTCCTGGACACCCTGGCGTTCCAGCTGTGCCGGGCTGACGGCGGTCACGGCCAGCGGAATGTCCTGAACGCTCGCCTCGCGCAGCGTGGCGGTGACGATGATTTCCTCGTCGCCATTGTCGTCCTCGGCGTCTTGCGCATAGGCGGGGGCGGTCATGGCAAAGGCCAGCGCCGAAATGGATATGAAGCGGTTGAATTTCATTGGTCTAACTCCCTCAACTTATATGATGCCCGGCGGTCTGATATGCCGCTGTGGCGGGTTTTCCCGGGGAAGGGCGATGCGGCATGCTCGGTTTGGACCGGGCAATGGCGGGTGGGCCCGCGCGTTTCCGCGTAAATGTTGACGATGTGCAACGGGGCGGCGCCCTGCGCGCACCTGTTCAGTCTCCCTTCAATCCCAAACGGTGCCGCCCGTCGTGCGATCCGGCACCAAGGCCTGTTATCGGCCCTGTGATTGCGAGTTTAAGCACACAGATAATCGCGTCAAGCGGCTTGATTTGGGCGATTTGCCCCATGCCGTTCGCACGAAACCAGCAATTTCCGTAACGGAAACAAGGTCGAGGGACACGGGAAAATACGCTGTTGGAGCGGAGGTCAATACCGTGTTGCCAAAAGGCAACGGTCGAAAAATCCTTGATTTGCGGGGCGCTGGGCGGTTGACAGCCCCATGGCCGCGTGTTTGTGTCGCGGCCAGCCAAAAGGGGCGGAGCGCACAGCGGGGCGCGACCGGCTCGGGGCGCGGGTAAACAATATGACGTGGGCCCAACCAAGGGTCGCACGAAACGGGAAGAGGACATAACATGAAGAAATTGCACTGGCTGATGTCGGGCGTGGCGCTGACGCTGCTGCCGACACAGATCGCTTTCGCGCAGGACGCCGAAGACGCGTCGGCCGAAGAAACGGTTGATGAGGATGTCATCATCGTCACCGCCACCAAGCGCGAACAGACGCTGGAAGAAGTGCCGATTTCGGTGTCGGTGACCTCGGCTGCGGAAATCGAACGCGCGCAAGTTCGCGACATCAACGATCTGCAAACGCTGGTCCCCTCGCTGCGCATCAGCCAGAATCAGGCGTCGGCAGCGACGACGTTCATCATTCGCGGTTTCGGCAACGGGTCGAACAACGTCGGCATCGAACCGTCGGTCGGCGTGTTCATCGACGGCGTGTATCGTTCGCGCTCGGCGGCCCAGATCGGCGATCTGCCCAATCTGCAACGCATCGAAGTGCTGCGCGGTCCGCAATCGACGCTGTTCGGCAAGAACGCATCGGCGGGCGTGATCTCGATCGTGACGGCTCCGCCAAAGTTCGACTTCGGCGGTTCCGCCGAACTCAGCTATGGCAATTTCAATGCGATTGTTGCGAAAGCCGACGTAACCGGCCCGATCAGCGACACGATCGCGTTCAGCGTCGGCGGCAATTACAACACGCGCGATGGCTATGCCACCAACCTGACCAACGGCGACAAGACCAACGAACGCAACCGTTGGGGCGTGCGCGGCCAGTTGCTGTTCGAACCGTCGGACAGCGCGAAGTTCCGCTTCATCGCGGACTATGACAAAATTGACGAAGATTGCTGCTTCGTGGGCAACGTCGTCACCGGCCCGACCGGTCCGGCCGTTGTCGGCGCGGGCGGTCGGATCAATTCGGGCGGAATTTTCACCTACAGTGAATATACCAACTTCCCGTCGGAAAACCTGATCAAGAATTACGGCGCGTCGATGCAGGCCGATCTGGAATTTGGTGCGTTCTCGCTCACCTCGATCAGCGCCTATCGCGAATCGCACACCAATGCGAACGCCGACAGCGACTTCACCAGCGCCGACATCATCGGTCAGAACCGCGCCAATATCGACATCGAAACGATAACGCAGGAATTGCGGCTGGCATCCGATTTTGACGGTCCGTTCAACTTCCTGATTGGCGGATATTATTTCGATGAATCGATCCGCAACCAGCAGGCGCTGACTTTGGGCCGCGACTTCCGCACCTTTGCCAATTTGATCAGTGGCGGCGGATACTCCGGCAACGAGACATTGATCCGCGCGCTCGCCGGTCTGCCTGCGGCAACGCCGACAACGCAATTCGGTGCGCAGGGTCAGGGCCGCTTTGAAGATTGGGATTACGGCAACACCGCCTATTCAATCTTTGGCACGGCCGATTTTGAAATCACCGATGGCCTCGTGCTGACCGGCGGCTTCAACTACACGCACGACAAGAAGGACGTTGCCAGCAACACAACCGTGACCGACGTGTTCTCGAATGTCGACATGGTGGCCGTGGGCGTCGCCGCCGGGGTTCCGGCTACACTGGCGACAAACCCGACGTTCAACCCCTTCCTTGCGCTGCGTCCGTTCCAGTTCCAGCCGCGCTTCCTGAACATTCCGAACGCCGTCGAAACCGGCAAGACGAAAGACAGCAAGTGGACCTATTCGGTTCGTCTGGCTTGGGAAGCGACCGACAATATCAACCTTTACGCCAGCTATGCGACCGGCTTTAAGGCGACGTCGTGGAACATCTCGTTTGACTCGCGTCCATTCGCATCGGACTTTATCCCGGGTTCGTCGGCACAAATCCCGGCGCCTGCGCCATCGCGGATTCGAACCGCCGGTCTGGCACTGAACAACCTGACTTCGGGCACACGCTATGCCAGCCCGGAAAATGCGATCGTCAAGGAAATCGGGATCAAGGCGAAGTGGGACCAGGTGGCGTTCAACCTGACTTTCTTTGACCAGTCGATCAAAGGATTTCAGGAAAACGCCTTCGTCGGCACCGGCTTCGTGCTCACCAACGCGGGCAAGCAATCGACAACCGGCGTCGAATTTGACGGCTATGTCCAGCCGACCGAGGCGCTGCGCCTCAATCTGGATGTGACCTATCTCGACCCGGTTTTCGACAGCTTTGTCGGCAGCGCATTCGGCGACCTTTCGGGCAAGCAGCCCGCCGGCGTTCCCGAATTGTCGATGACGATTGGCGGCGTTTACACCCACGAGTTCGGCAATTCGGACAAGCTGATCTTGGGCGCCGATTATCATTATGAAGCCCAGGTCGCGATCAGCAACAACCCGGCCTATATTGCCTATCAGCGTGAAGTGAATGCGCTCAACGCATCGCTGACCTATCAGATGGACATGGGGCTTCAGGTTTCGCTGTGGGGTCGCAACCTGACCAGCGCCAAATATCTGACCACCATTTTCCCGGGCGTGATCCAGTCGGGCACGATTTCGGGTTATCCGAGCCAGCCAAAGACCTATGGCGTGTCGGCCAAGTATCGCTTCTGATCGGTCCACGACCAAACAGACGCAGCAGACGGGAAGGGGCAACCCTTCCCGTTTCGCTTTGTGCGTCTGCGAGTTATAGGATGTGCGATGAATCGACAGGAGAACAAGTGTGACCAAGCGCGAAGCCGGACGGGTTGACATTGGCCCCGACGGCAAAGTCATTGTACCCGACGAAGTTGCCGCCGCCGTGCGCACGCTGATCGAATGGGCGGGCGATGACCCGGCCCGCGAAGGGCTGATCGACACACCGCGCCGCGTCGCGCGGGCGTGGCGCGAATATTGTGGGGGCTATGGCGAAGACCCCGCCGTCCACCTGTCACGCACCTTTGAGGAGGTTGGCGGCTATGACGAACTGGTGCTGCTCAAAGACATCCCGTTCCAGTCGCACTGCGAACATCATATGGCGCCGATCACCGGCACCGCGTCAATTGCCTATATGCCCAAGGATCGCGTCGTCGGCATTTCAAAACTGGCGCGGGTTCTCAATGGCTTTGCCCGGCGGTTGCAGGTGCAGGAACGGCTGACCGCAGAGGTCGCGCAGTGCATCTGGGACAATCTCCACCCGCATGGCGTT
>JBEGPL010000004.1:0-3101 GCA_041181445.1 Pseudomonadota bacterium | reverse complement strand
CTTGGTCGTGACACGCAACTGGTTCGACACCTGATATCCGGTCAGTCGCGGCTGGCCGCCATTTTGCGTCGGCGTATAATCATATTGCGGTTGCAGCGAAAAGCCGCTGGTCTGAACATCGGCGTCCTTGACGCCGCTCGCCTTCACCGCCGCCACCAGCTTTTCCATCGCCGCCGTGTTTTGCCGCAGCGCCTCGGTCGCGCTCGGCGCACTGGTCGTCACCCCGGCGCCAATGGTTGCCCGGTCGGGTTTCGCCCGCACCTCTTCGGTCAGCGAAAAGGACAGGAGCGGCGTGTTGGCGGCGGTCTGTGTCGTCATCATCGCGCCACTTTGCGCGGATGCGGCGGCGGGCGCAAGCACGGCCAGCGGCGTCGACAGCATGGCGGCGGCGAATAAGAACGGGCGGATGGACATGGTCATGCTCCTGATGGGGCCAAGGCCCGGTGATGTGCGATTTGTCGCATGCGCGCTTGCCGAAAGCTGAACGGGCCGGTAGCGGGGCGTTCATCATGGCCGCCCCCATTCTCTCCTATGAAGGCCTGGGCCTGGTGCAAGGCAGCGGCTGGCTGTTTCGGGGCATCGACATCCACATCGGCGCGCGCGACCGGCTGGCGTTGATCGGCCGCAACGGCGCGGGCAAGACGACGCTGCTGCGGCTGCTCGCCAACCAGATCGACGCCGATACCGGCAAACGCACCATCGTGCCCGGCACCCATGTCGTGATGCTGGAACAGGAACCCGATTTGTCGGCGCACGCCACATTGATGGACTTTGCCACCGCCGGGTCCGACGGACCATCTGTACACGCCGTCGCCGCGATCGCCGACCAGCTGGGCATCGCCATGGACCGCGCCTGTGCAACCGCAAGCGGGGGCGAGCGGCGCCGCGCCGCCATTGCCCGCGCGCTGGCGCAGGAACCCGATCTGCTGCTGCTCGACGAACCGACCAACCACCTCGACATCGCGGCGATTGACTGGCTGGAAAGCTGGCTCAGCCGTTACGGCGGGGCCTTTGTCGCGATCAGCCACGACCGCGCCTTCCTCACCCGGCTGACCCGTCAGACGCTGTGGTTGGACCGCGGCAGCATCCGCCGCAAGGAGATCGGTTTCGGCGGGTTTGACGCGTGGATGGAGGCGATTTTCGCCGAGGAAGCGCGGAACGCCGACCGGATCGACGCCAAATTGCGGCTGGAAGCGCACTGGCTGGAGCGTGGGGTGACCGCGCGGCGCAAGCGCAACCAAGGCCGGCTGGAAAAGCTGCACGAAATGCGCGCGACCCGCGCGGCGATGATTGGCGGGCCGGGCGTGGCCAAACTGGGGCTGAAGGTCGACGACGTGCGGACCAAATCGGTCATTGCGGCCGAGGGGGTCAACGTCGCCTTTGACGGACGGCCGATCATCCGCGACTTCACCTTTCGCGTCCAGCGCGGCGACCGCATCGGCATTGTCGGCGCGAACGGCGCGGGCAAAACGACGCTCCTGCGGCTGCTGACCGGCGAGCTTGCGCCCGACAGTGGCAAGATCACGCTGGCCAAGACGCTCGACGGCATCGTCATCGACCAGCAACGCAGCCTGATGCAGGGTGACAAGCGCGTGCGCGACGTGCTCGCCGACGGCGGCGACTGGATCGACGTGCGCGGCGAGAAAAAGCACATCATCGGCTATCTCAAGGATTTCCTGTTCGACCCCGCGCTGGCCGAGGCCAAGGTCAGTGCGCTGTCGGGCGGCGAACGCTCACGCTTGCTGCTGGCGCGCGAGTTTGCCCGCGAATCAAACTTGCTCGTGCTCGACGAACCGACCAATGACCTCGACCTGGAAACGCTCGACCTGCTCCAGGAAGTCATCGCCGATTATGAGGGCACCGTGCTGCTGGTCAGCCACGACCGCGACTTCCTCGACCGCACCGTCACCGTGACGCTGGGGCTCGACGGGTCGGGCAAGGTCGACGTCGTCGCGGGCGGCTATGCCGACTGGGCGGCGCGGCGCACGCCGGTGAAGGCGGCGGCAAAGGGCGGCGGCGCAAAAGCGGCGACTCCCGCGCCGGCCATGCCCGCCCCGGCCCGCGTCAAACTGACCTTTAAGGACCAGCGCGACTATGACCTGCTGCCGGCGCGCATCGCCGCGATCGATGCGGAAGCGGCGGCCGCCGAGACCGAGCTGGCTGACGGCGGACTGTTCACCCGCGACCATGGGCGTTTCACCGCGCTGACGGCCAAGCTCGACGACCTGCGCGCCGAAAAAGACGCCGCCGAGGACCGCTGGCTGTCGCTGGCGGAGATGGTCGAGGGGGCGGGCTGACACCTGATCTGAGGGTTCAGCAAACGCCGACAAATGGAGCAGGACAGCGCCCCACATCTCCGTCACCCTGAACTTGTTTCAGGGTCCATGGCCGACCCTCGCCCCCGGTGCTGCGTTATGGGACGCGAATGGGCCATGGATGCTGACATAAATTCAGCATGACGAAATGAGCGGAGTTCAGCCGAGCGCCGCGCGCACTGCGTCGATGGCGGCCTGCGCCGCGCTGCCGTCGGGTCCACCGCCCTGCGCCATGTCGGGGCGTCCGCCGCCGCCCTGTCCGCCAAGCGCCGCGACCGCGCGTTTGACGAGGTCAACCGCGTTGCTTGTGCCGGTCACATCATCGGTCACGCCAACCGCGACCGACGCGCGTCCGTCGTTCACCGCGACCAGCACCGCAACGCCCGATCCGACGGCCTTCTTCATGTCATCAACCGCCCCGCGCAAATTTTTGGGGTCGAGCCCGTCGACAATCTGCGCCGCAAAGCCCATGCCGCCGACGCTTTCGACCGCCGGGCCGGCCGCTGCGCCGCCACCCGAACCGCCGCCCAGCGCCAGCGCCTTCTTCGCCTCGGCCAGCTCGCGCTCAAGCTTGCGCCGCTCGTCGAGCAGCGCGGCGACGCGTCCCTCAACCTCGTCGGGAGTGCTGCGCAGCAGGCTTGCCGAACCCTTGAGCGCTTCTTCGCGTCCGACCAGCCAGAGCCGCGCGGCTTCGCCGGTCAAGGCCTCGATCCGCCGCACGCCCGAGCTGACCGCGCTCTCGCTGACAATCCGGAACACGCCGATATCGCCGGTGGCGCGCACATG
>JBEGPL010000003.1:0-5474 GCA_041181445.1 Pseudomonadota bacterium | reverse complement strand
CGCTTTTCGCCATCGCGTCGAACGCGTCGAGCAACAGGCCCGAAAAGACCCGCCCCCCGAACGGCGGTTCGAACCAGCGCGCCCTGACAAAGCCCGACAGCTTTTTGCGCACCTCATCCTGCCCCGATTTTTCAACCGTGGCGTCGATCATATTGCCGCGCTTCTTGGTCGCCAGCCACGCGATCGGCACTGCCCAGAATTTGGTGAAACGCGAAAAGGGCCGCGCGTCCGGGTCGATCAGCTGTTCGACATCGGCGCGGGTCAGCCACAGGTCGGTCAAGGGTTCGAGCGACTGGCCCGTCGCCATCGCCTGCGCCAGGAAAATGCCGTTGATGCCCCCCGCGCTCGACCCCGCGATAATGTCCGCAAAAACGCGCAGCCGCACGTTCGACGCGGCCTCCAGCGCCAGCAACAGCTCTTGATACACCGCCTGCGTGCCGCCTGCGGGCGCCGCTTCGCCGTCGTGCACATCGCGGCTGGCGCGCGCCAGCCGCCACACCTCCTTGGTAATGCCGTGCATATAGACGGCCAGACTGATCCCGCCGTAACAGATGAGGGCGAGCCGAAGTTCCTTTTCGCGCATCGCGCCAATATGCCTGAATTGCGGCGCAAATCGAGCCTTGTTTCGTGTCCGGTCCCGCAATGGCGGCGCTGGCTTGCGCTGGCGTCCTGCTCCGCCTAGACAGGGGTCAAGTTCGGCCCGCCGGGTGCGGCGCCGCGATCGTGAATGGATATGGGTTCGGTGGTGGATGTTTCGGCACCATTTTCCGGCCGGTCAAACGGCAAGTCGCGCGGCAACGCGCCTGTCGGCACCGGTCCGGCGCGCGGCAGCGGCGATGCGTCAGCGCCAAACAGCAGTGCCCATCCGCGCGCTCCGTCCACCCATTTTGCCGCCATCGATCTGGGCACAAATAATTGCCGCTTGCTCATCGCGCGGGAATCCGATGATGGTTTTGTCGTTGTCGATGCATTCTCGCGGATCGTGCGGCTGGGCGAGGGATTGCACCAGTCGGGCGCAATCAGCGAAGCGGCGATGGACCGTGCCGTCGCCGCGCTGGCGGTGTGCGCCGACAAATTGCGCCGACGCCGCGTGTCGCTGTCGCGCGCGGTGGCAACCGAGGCCTGCCGCCAGGCGCGCAACGGCCAGCAACTGATCGACCGCATCTACCGCGAAACCGGTATCCTGCTCGACATCATCTCACCCGCCGAAGAAGCCCGGCTGGCGGTGATGGGGTGTCACGCACTGTTGCCGGCCGGCAATGGCCCGGCGCTGATTTTCGACATCGGCGGCGGATCGACCGAACTGGTGCTGATCGATGATGGTGACGGCCGTGACCGTGTCGCGATTGTCGATTGGGTCAGCGTGCCGTGGGGCGTCGTATCGCTGTCGGAACATACCGTCGTCGATGGCGATCATGTCGCCGCGCACCGCGCCGCCTATGCCACGATGCGCGGCCGGATGACCGACGCCTTTGCCGCCTTTGCTGCGCGTAACGGCCTGCCCGGTGGCGGCGACGTCGGGGGCCTGCGCCTGCTGGGCACCAGCGGCACGATCACCACACTGGCCAGTGTATATCTCGACCTGCCGCGCTATGACCGCAGCGCCATCGACGGCATCCATGTGCCCGCTGCCGCCATGCGTGCGGTCAGCCAGCAACTGGCGGGGCAAACCCCGGCGCAGCGCGCGGGCCACCCGTGCATTGGCCGCGAACGCGCCGACCTGGTCGTCGCGGGCTGCGCCATTTTGGAAACGATCATCGACATGTGGCCGGCGACGCAGATTGGCGTGGCCGACCGCGGCATCCGCGAAGGCATATTGCGCGGGTTGATGCAGCCGGGAACCCGTCCGCATGCCGCGTAACACCGGCCCGCGGGTGCGCGTGCGCACCGCCAAGGGGCGCACCGCGTCGTCGATCCGCTGGATCGAACGCCAGATCAACGACCCCTATGTCCGCAAGGCGCAGGCCGAGGGATATCGGTCGCGCGCGGCGTATAAGCTGATCGAACTCGACGCCAAATTCGCGCTGCTCAAGGGTGCGCGCGCGGTGGTCGACCTGGGCATCACGCCCGGCGGCTGGGCGCAGGTGGTGCGGCGGCAAAGCCCCGCCGCGCGCATCGTCGGCATCGACCTGCTGCCGTGCGAACCGATCGAAGGCGTCACCATCCTGCTGATGGATTTCATGGACGATGCCGCGCCGGACGCGTTGCTGGATGCGCTGGGCACGGCGCCCGACCTTGTCATTTCCGACATGGCGGCGAACACCGTTGGTCATCCGCAAACCGACCATTTGCGCACGATTGCGCTGGCCGAGACCGCCGCCGATTTTGCCATCCGAACATTGCGCCCCGGCGGCGCCTTTGTCGCCAAAGTGTTCGCGGGCGGGGCCGACCACGCGCTGCTCACCCAGCTCAAGACCAATTTCGCCAGCGTCAAACATGCCAAACCGCCTGCCAGCCGAAAGGGTTCGCCCGAGGTTTATGTCATCGCACAGGGATTTCGGGGCGACGCGGACGCAAGCGGCGGCGCTTAACCCTTTCATCGCAGGTAAATGTTCGATAATCCAATGCGCTGAACAACGGCCGCCCGACCCGGGATTGCGGCCCGAACCGGGGATGAATTGATGCGCAAGATCACCACATCGGTCCTGCTGACCGCTTTCCTGTTGTCAGCGTGCGGCGGCGGCGGCGGTTCGACTTCGGTGGTGCTGCCCTCGCCGACGCCCAGCCCGACGCCGACGGCCGGGTGCGACCTGGCATCGCGGCAGAGCTGGGTGCTGGCCGGGCTGAACGAATGGTATTTGTTCCCCAGCGATCTGGCGACCGGCGTCGCTCCGGCCAGCCACACCACCGTCCAATCCTATATTGACGCGCTGGTCGCGCCCGCGCGCGCGCTGCGCAAGGACCGTTTTTTTACCTACATCACCTCGATCGCCGACGAGAACGCCTTTTTCAGCAGCGGCGCGAGCGCCGGTTTCGGCGTCCGCCTGTCATATGACACGACCAACCGCCGCCTGTTCGTGATGGAGGCGTTCGAAAATGCCCCGGCGCTGACCGCGGGCATCGACCGCGGTACCGAAATCACCGCCATCGGCACGTCGGCCGGAAATTTGACCAGCGTGTCCAGCCTGTTCGCCAGCGGCGGGGCGCAGGGCGTGTCCGACGCGCTTGGGCCCAGCACAGCGGGAACGACGCGCGTGCTGCGCATCGTCAACAGCACCGGCACGCGCGACGTCAGCGTGACCAAGGCGGACTATTCGCTCTCGCCCGTGTCGTCGCGCTATGGCGCCCAGATTATCCAGTCCGACGGGCGCAGCATCGGTTACCTCAATCTGCGCACCTTCATTTCGTCGGCCGACGCGCAGCTCCGTTCGGCCTTTGCCAATTTCCGCGCGAACAATGTCACCGAACTGATCATCGATTTTCGCTATAACGGCGGCGGGCTGGTGTCGACCGCGAACCTGATGGGCGATCTGATGGGCCGCAACCAGCCGACCAGCGCGATTTTTTCGCGCACCGATTTCCGCCCCGAAAAGGCGGTCGAGAACGATATCAGCTATTTTGCCGCACAGGTGCAGTCGGTTGCGCCGACCAAGATCGCGTTCATCGGCACCGGGTCGACCGCATCGGCGAGCGAGCTGGTGATCAATTCGATGCGGCCCTATCTGAACGCCAATGTCGCGCTGATCGGCGCCAACACCTTTGGCAAGCCGGTGGGCCAGATCGCGCTGGACCGCAGCGCGTGCGACGACCGGCTGCGCGTCGTCGCCTTTGCCACCGGCAACGCGGTCAGCCAGAGCGACTATTACGACGGGCTGGCGCCCAAGATGAGCGTCACCTGTCGCGCCGGCGACGACATCACTTTCCCGCTGGGCGACCCGCGCGAGGCGAGTGTCAGGACCGCAATCGACTATCTGGTCGGGCGCCCGTGCGCGGGCGCGATTGCCGAAGCGGGTGCGGGCAGTGCATCGTTGGGCACCCGCACGAACACAGCGGGCGATGACGCGCTGGAAATGCTGAGCCCCGTGACACCCAGCGCCGCACAGCATGAGGTGCCAGGACTGTTTTGACGCCGGAAATGGGCGCAGGTTTTCACGGCGCGATCATGGATCTTTTTCGTTACCCCGAACCTGTTTCGGGGACCATGGTCGCACAATGCAGGACGGGCCGTGAAATCGGGTTCGGATGGGCCATGGATGCTGCAACAAGTTCAGCATGACGAGCTGAATCAGGTCTATGCCGCTGCGGCTTGTTTGCGCGGCACCACGTGCAACACGGCGACGATCGCGCCGCCCAGCGCCAGCCCGAAAATCGCCTGTCCGCCGGTGTTGATCAACCATTCCCACAGCCCGGCAAGCGGCAGCGCTGCCGCAGCCCCTGCGGCGAAATGGTGGAGCGCGTGGTAAGGCGCGCCCAGGCCATATTCATCGAGCCCGTGGAGGATGATCTGGCCGCCGACCCACAGCATCGCCGCCGTGCCGACAAAGGCGAGGGCCGCCAAAAGCTTGGGCATGAATATGACCAGCCCGCGGCCAACGGCGCGCCGGGCCTTGTTGCCTTCTTTCGCCATATGCAGCCCGATATCGTCCATTTTTACGATCAGCCCGACGACGCCATAGACCATGACGGTGATCGCGACCGCGACCAGCGCCAGCGTTGCCGCGCGTAGCCCGAGCGACTGGTCCATCACTTCGTAGAGCGCGATGACCATGATTTCGGCGGACAGGATGAAATCGGTGCGGATCGCGCCGGACACCATCTCTTCCTCATGGTCCTTGTCGGCAACTTCGGCGACATCTTCGGCCAGGCTGTGGGGCTTTTCAGAAAACGCGTGCCAGACTTTTTCGGCACCTTCAAAGCACAGATAGGCGCCGCCGACCATCAGGATTGGCGTGATCGCCCAAGGCGCAAAGACTGAAAGCAACAACGCCACGGGCAGGATGAAGATCAGTTTGTTCTTCACCGATCCCTTGGCGATCCGCCAGATGATCGGCAGTTCGCGGTCGGGGTCAAAGCCGGTGACATAACGCGGGGTGACGGCGGCATCGTCGACGACCACGCCCGCGGCCTTCACCCCCGCCTTCGACGCCGCCGCGCCAATATCGTCGATGCTGGCGGCGGCGACTTTGGCAATTGTGGCGATGTCGTCGAGCAGGGCAAAAAGGCCGGAAGGCATGGGGTCGTCAATCCTATCCGATTGCGCGCAGGCGCGGTTCAACCTCATCCAACGATTTGCGGATGATCGCAATCAAATCGTTGATCTGTTGCGGGGTGATGATCAGCGGCGGGCACATGACCAGGCTGTCACGGATGCCGCGCACCATCAGCCCGTTCGCGATGCACGCGTCGCGCGCCATTGGCCCCGCCGTGCCTTCGGCCCCGCCAAAGCGGGCACGCGTTGCCTTGTCGGCGACAATCTCGACCGCGCCGATCAGCCCCACGGATCGCACTTCGCCGACCAGCGGATGATCGCGCAG
>JBEGPL010000002.1:0-2722 GCA_041181445.1 Pseudomonadota bacterium | reverse complement strand
GGCACGACCAATGTGAATTTCGACACCGGCAAGGCGGTGCTGTCGGCGCAGGACAAAGCCGAGCTGTGCGCCACCGCCAATACGGCGGGCGGCATGAAGAACGCACTGTTGCTGGTCGTCGGCTATACCGATTCGACCGGCCCCGACGAATTGAACCAGCGGCTGAGCGAAAAACGCGCCAGCAGCGTCGTCAATCATATGCAGCAGGCGTGCGGGTGGAAACCCTATCGCATGCTGACCCCGACCGGCATGGCCACCGCCGACCCGCTGGCGGACAACAGCACGCCCGAAGGCAAGGCGCAAAACCGCCGCGTCGCGGTCAACATATTGGTCAGCAAGGGGCTTGACGGGATGTGAGCCGTGCGGAAAGGGGTGGGCCGCGCTCACCCCCGAACCGCCGGGCGGCGGCGGTCGTTGCCCGCCGGGCCGTGGAGAATGACGATGCAAAATGTGACCGCCATCATGTTGCTCATCCTTGGCGGCAACGCCGCGCAACCAGCCCCGCCCGAACCCGTCCCCGCACCCGCCGCCGCGCCCGCGCCTGCGCCGCCGCTGCCCAGCGCGTTCGACGCCGGGTGGCACGGTCAGAAAGTGTGCGAACCGCTATTCGAAAATGACAGCATGCGCGCCGCGCGCTGCACCTTTCCCCCCGGCGTCGGCCATGACCGCCATTTTCACCCGCCACACTGGGGCTATATCATCAGCGGCACGACGATGCGGATCACCACCGCGGCGGGCACCGTCGACCGCGTGCTGCAAAGCGGCGCCAACTGGTGGAGCGACGGCATCGCGTGGCACGAAGCGGTGAACATCGGCACGACCACCGGCGTTTATGTCATCGTCGAGCCGAAACCCGGTGCGTGAAGCCGCGCGCGTGATGCCGCCTCGCGGGTCACCGCGCCAGTGACCAAATTCAAGGGGGCAACTGGCGCTGGCGCAGCAGCAGATAGCCGGCAAAGCCCACCGCGACACCGGGAATGACCCCCAGAGCCGCGCACACCCAGCCGTGCCGCACGCCCTTTGTGTGCGCCTCATGCGCGATCCACGCGGTCAGGATGACCCAGCAAGCCAGCGTGTCGGCGGCATAGCCGCTGGCAAAGGGGTTGACGAACCCGGCACCAAAGGCGCCGACAATGTCCGGGTCGGCGATGAACGGCGGGATGCACCAATATACGAACAGCGCGGTGAAAACCGCAGCGGCGGCGATGATGGTGGCTTTGAACAGGGGTGCGGTCATGGCTATGGTCTAGGCGCTAAGGGCCGAGGCGAACAGCCCGCGTTTTGCGCGGCGGCATGGGTGCCGCGATCAGCGTCGGCTTCATCCGTCGGCGGCAACATTGGCGTTTTCAACGACGTCGAGATCCGCAGAATCTTCACAAAGTAGAAGCGAAGCCCGTACCCTCCCCCGCGCGTCAACATCGGCGCGCGGCAGGGCTTCGTCGAAGAACATGTCCCATAGCGCGCCCGGGCCGGCCCCGTCCTCGATCAATTGCAGATACCAGTCAAAGCTGGTGGCGACCGCCATGATTTCGGCCAGCGCCGCCGCCGGGACGGGACGGTCGAGCAGCGCGAGCGACAGTTTCGCATTGTGGCGGACATAGGTCGTCACCCCATCTTCGCGCACCCAGCGCGCTTCCTCGCCCCGGATCGCGGCGCTCATCAGCCGGTCGGTCAGCACCCGCCGCGCGATGATCAGCGCCGCCTCCCACCCCAGGCTGAACGCATAGCCGCGCGCCTGCCGCCGCAACGCATAGCCGCCGCCAAGCGACATGCCGACCGCGCGCGCGGCGTCCGCCACGACGCCATGATCGGCGAGATGCCCCAGAAACGCCGCCTGCCGCCCCGCGCCCCAGCCATCGGCGCGGGTCTCGTACCGCCGGAACGCGGCGGCGGGCAGCCGCGCATCGGCATCATGGCGGAGCGATGAGGGGGGTGGGTCGGAGTATGCGTCGGGGCTGCGGGTGGGGCTGCGGGTGGGGCTGCGGTCGCGCGGGTTGGCCATGGCCTGTCCTCCAAAAGCGGAGCATATAACCCATTTGGTTATATGTAGGACAGCGGGAATTTCGGTTTCGCACAAAGGCACAAAGGTGCGGAGGACACGAAGGCGGTGATGCTGGGGTGGAGTATGTGGGGGTGGCGGATGATGGCTTTTGGGAAAACGATAAATACGAGTGCGGAATGACGGAGGGCAGATTGGTTGGTGCCAACCTTTAATCAGAATTCAAGTCTAACTCTAATAATGGGAGGCATTTAATTGCGACGCCCATTCCCGGTGAACAGCGCCATCAGTGGCGCATTGACGAAATAGCTGTTGCGACCGGCCTGCTGCTTTTCCAGCAATCCGCCGGTCACCAGCTGTTCGAGATACCGTGCTGCAGTCTGCCGCGTAACGCCCAAGTCGCGTTGAACGAATTCAATCCGCGTATAGGGGTGGCGGAACAGGTTGTTGAGCAAGTCCTGCGAATAGAGCTTGGCATGGTCGGTTCGCAAGCGTTGTTTAGTCTCGGCCATCAGCGCGGTGATCGCGTCAATCAGATCAAGCGTCGTCCGCGCCGTCTCCCCCACGCCCCGGATCATATAGAGCAGCCAAGGCTCCCACTCGCCTGTCTCGCCGACTTGGCGCAGCAGCCGGTAATAATCGGGCTTGCTGGCGGTAATAAAGCGGCTGAGATAGAGGATCGGGAAATCGAGCAGTCCCTCTTTGGTCAGATACAGCACATTG
>JBEGPL010000001.1:0-2720 GCA_041181445.1 Pseudomonadota bacterium | reverse complement strand
GATCCGCGCGTCGTTCCATTTCAGGCCCCAGTGCATATGTGCGCCCTTGGCCCGGCCGGTCGCGCCGACCAGCCCCAGCCGCTGACCCTGCGTCACCCGGTCGCCCGCCTTGACCTCCAGCTTTGAACAATGAAGGAATGCGCTCGACAGGCCCATGCCATGGTCGACGATCAGCAAATAGCCCTCCAGCGTGAAGGGCCGGTTCGCCGCCAGCACGACGACGCCGTCGGCTGGCGCGACGAACGGCGTGCCCGCCGCCGCGCCGATGTCGGTCCCGCTGTGATAACTGCCGGGTGTGCCGCGATAGTTGCGCATCACGCCGAAATTGGCGGTGATCCGGCCCGCAACCGGCCAGATGAAGGTCTGGCGCCACCCGTCGCTGGTCACGGGAACGCGCCGCGCGGCGTTGATTTCGTTGAGTTCGGCGCCGCGTTTCGCCTGAAACTCGGCGCTCGACGCGCTGCCGGTGGGCGAGGCGTCGATATTCTGCACCGCCCAGCTGCGCAATGCGACGGCCAGAAAACGCTCGGCGCGGCTGCCGTCGGCGCGCTGCGCGGCCAATTGCATGCCGTTCGGCGCATCGCGATCAAACCCGATCATGAAGCGGCCGTCGGGCGCGACCGGAATCGGCCGACCATCAAGCGTCAGGTTGCGCAGCCCCGGCGCAAGGCGGCCATAGGCCGTGCCGCCCTGGCGCAGGTCGCCATCGAGCGCGAAATCATCGACGCGCGCCGGGGTCGCTGTCGTCGCAACGGCGGTCACCGGGGGCAATGTTTCGGCCTGCGCGACGTCGCCGCCGCCCGCGCCGCGCGCATTGCAGCCGCCGGGGATCAGCGCCAGCGCCAGCAGGGCGGGCCAACGCGCCGCCGTCACCCTGATCATGCCGCCGCGGTCCCCAGCATCGCGCGCACCGAAATATCGGCGCTGGCATAGGCCTCCTGCCGCGCCACCGACCAATAACGCAAATCCTCGAGCGCGATCGCGGCGCCGCTGACCGCGCACAGCACATGGTCGCCGGGCGCGAGCATGCGGAAACCATTGGGTTCATAGGCCAGCCGGGCCAGACGGTTGCGCGGGGCGTGGAGCATGGCAAAAAACTTTCTTGCGCGATCATGGAGTTGGCCGCCCGTTTAGCCCAAGGCCGCGCTCGGCGCAAACCGCTTTACAATAATTGACCCTGTCCCGGCGCGCCCGGCGGGCGGCGGCGCGGCGACGGCGCGGCAACAGGAGCGGCAGCAGCATGAGCGGGAGCGGGCGGCGCATCGCCCGCCGCCGCGTCGACATCGCCATCGGCAAAGCGCAGCGTCAGCCGCGCGGCGGCGCGGGCAGCCGCGGCGCTGGTGACCAGCCCGCCGGCGCGATCGGTGACCATCGCATAGCCCCGGGTCAGCAAATTTTGCGGATCAAGCGAGCGCATCACCCGCACCAGGGCGCCCAGCCGCTGCCCCGCCATGTCGAGCCGCCGCGTGAGCAGCGCGGGCCGCAGCGACCCGGCGCGCGCGGCAAGCCGCTGGCGGGCGTCGCCGACGCTGCGCACCGCCGCGCGGCCCAGCCGTTCGCGCGCATCGTCAACCCGCTGGCGCTGCGGCTCATACAACCGGTCGCGGCGCGGCAGCAGCCGGACGAGCGCGTCCAGCCGTTCGCGTGACCGTGCCTGTCGCTGGCTGGCCGCGTTCCGGATACGTTGGTGCATGTCGGCGATGCGCGCGCGCAGGTCGCTGCGCACCGGAACCGCCATTTCGGCGGCGGCGGTCGGCGTCGGCGCGCGCATGTCGGCGGCATGGTCGGCCAGCGTCACGTCGGTTTCATGCCCGACCGCGCTGATCAGCGGGATCGGACAGGCGGCGATCGCGCGCACCACCGCTTCCTCGTTGAACGCCCACAGATCCTCGATCGACCCGCCGCCGCGCGCGACGATGATCAGGTCGGGGCGCGGCACCGCGCCGCCGGGTTGCAGCGCGCCGAACCCCGCGATTGCCCCCGCGATCTGCGCCGCCGCGCCCTCGCCCTGGACCAGCACCGGCCAGACCAGCACCGGCGTCGGACAGCGGTCGGCCAACCGGTGCAAAATATCGCGGATCACCGCGCCGGTGGGCGATGTGACGACGCCGATGACGCGCGGCAGCACCGGCAGCGGCCGTTTGCGGCTTTGGTCAAACAATCCCTCGGCGGCCAAGCGCGCGCGCGTCTTTTCAAACAGCGCCATCAGCGCGCCTTCGCCCGCGATTTCCATCGATTCGATGATCAGCTGATATTTTGACCGCCCCGGATAGGTGGTCAGCCGCCCGGTGGCGATGACGTCGAGGCCATCCTCGGGCCGGAACCCCAGCCGCGCCGCCTGTCCCTTCCACATCACGGCGTCGATCAGCGCGGCATCATCCTTCAGCGCGCAATAGAAATGGCCCGACGCCGCGCGCTTGGCCCCCGACAGCTCGCCGCGAATCCGCACGCGGCCGAACTGGCCCTCGACCGCGCGTTTGACCGCGTTGGAAATTTCGCTGACCGACAGCGGCGGCGCATTGTCGCCGACCGCGTCCTTCGCTACCAGCCGCGAGGGCGGCGCGTCATCGTCATCGTCATCATACGGGTTGGAAAAAGGGTCGGGCATGAACATCCTGTTGATCGGGTCGGGCGGCCGCGAACATGCGCTGGCGTGGAAACTGGCGCAATCGCCAAATTGCACGAAGCTGTTCGTCGCACCCGGCAATCCGGGGATCGGC